>CACZUZ010000003.1 GCA_902784465.1 uncultured Bacteroidota bacterium | reverse complement strand
GGCGATGAGAACAGAGGCATTGCCTACGCCCTGAACGCACTCTGCCAGAAAGCCGTCGATGAGGGCTGCGACTGGATACTCACCCTCGGTGCAAGGCCGGTGAACCCTAACGTCAAGTACGGCTACATCCAGCTTCGCGACGCCAATATTTCTGGTATCGATTCCAAGATCCACAAGGCTATAACCTTTGTTGAGAAACCGCCTTTCGATATGGCGTGCCAGTTCATCGCCTCTGGCGAGTTCCTGTGGAACACCGGAATCTTTGTATGGCGCCTGCCGGTACTGATGGAGTCATATCGCAAGCATCTGCCGCAGATTGCAGAGTCTTTCTTCGAGCTTGGTTTAGACACACCTGCAAAGAAACTGAAAGAGGTCTACACGCAGGCCCAGACCATCTCTGTCGACTATGGTATCATCGAGAAGGCTGACAATGTCTATGTCCTTGATACAGAGTTTGGCTGGTCGGATGTCGAGACGTGGGATTCGCTTTATATGGCCAAACCCAAGGACGAGAACGGCAATGCTGTGGCCTCTGGCAATGTGGTCACATACGACACACACAACTGCATTATCCATCTCAACTCGGAGAAATATGCTGTCATACAGGGTCTTGATGACTATATTGTGGCCGGTGGCCCCAGCACACTCCTCATCTGCCGCCGTGAGCAGCAAGACCAGCTGATAAAGTTCAACTCCGATATCGAGCTCCTCAAAAGCCAGAAGAAGCAATAAGATTTGCTAGAACATATCGGGTGCAGCTATATCTCGCTCCTTCGGCATGCCTCATTTGACGATAAGCTTCCTTATCATCGGGTTGATGCTTTCGGAGGTGACACGCACGATGTAGGCTCCCGCCGAGAGTCCCTTGATGTCGATAGACTTTTCGCAGTCGGCAGGACAATCTATGGTTTCCTTCGTCACTTCGCCTCCCCTCAAGTCGAGTATCTGAATGCAGACATTGCCTTTGATGCCTGCAACAGAGATGGTTATGGCTCCAGAGGCAGGATTGGGATAAATCCTCAGATGCGACTTGGAAGATATGAGTTGTGGGTCGTCGATGCCGACAACGACGGTGTCCTCTATCAGTTGGAAGTGTGCGACGAGGTTTGTGTCGCGGGTCACAGTGAGACTCCTTGGGTTGATGTTGTTGCCGTCACTCCATTCGATGAAGTCATAGCCATCGTTGGGTGTGGCTGCGAGTGTGGCAACGTCGCCATAGTAGTAGGTCCCTCCACCAGTCACATGACCGAAAGCGGGGTCGTTGGCAGTTACGGTGACCAGGTGCCTGTTGTTGAGGAATGTGGCAGTATAGGTCAGGGATGTGTCACCGTCACCACAGATGGTGCGGATGCTGACAATATAGCTGCTGCTCAACGGAAGAGAGTAGAAGGTGTGGTTTGGTGAGGTAACTATTGCAGTTGATAATAAACTGTTTACTGTCGACAGTTGAACTTTCCAAGAACTTTCGTCCCCGACAGGAGTCCATGAGAGGAGGAGGCTGTCTGCCGAAACAACGCCCTCGACATTTTGTGGCAGTGGACAGCTGTTAAGCTTCAGGTTGACATTGTCGACGGCAGCAGGTGTCTGATTGTAGATGTCACTGTCGTTGTGCCATTGGAACAGCCAGATGTAAACGCCTGGAGTGTCTATGGTGAATGTTCCCGAGGTGCTTTGCCATAGGGTATGCTGGCAGAGGTTGATGCCTCCGTCGAGGGGAATAGCCTGTTGCGGGCTGACGGTTGGCTGTTGGCCAGGGATGATGATGGTCTGTGCTGGGACAAGGGTGGCGCGGAGGTAATCATTGGCACTTTCGCCATTGCATTTCCAGTCGTAGCTGAAGGCATATTCGCCGGCAGTGTCGAGGTTGAATGTCCGTGAGGCGAAGACAGTGGACGAAGAGCCGCCATAGTGGTTGTTGCTGCCATCGTCGGTGATGTAGAGCGAAGCTCCCGTGTGGCCTGTAGCGTTGCCAATCATCCATCGGTTGTGCTCTGTGCCGTTGATGAGAACCCATCGACTGTCGTCGTCGCTGTCGAAAGTGTCACGGTAAGGTACTGTTACGGGTGTCGCCAACAATGTGGTGGCGACAATGTTGTCAGCAACAACAGAGTCGAAACAGTCGGGATAGATGTAAATATGGTATAGTGAGCCAGAATCGAGGCCCGTCAAGGTGAAGAAGGTGTCGGTTACAAGGGTGGGGGTTGCAACGCCGCTTCCCGGAAGGAAGTCGGCGGTGTCGTATTCCACAAGCCAGAAGATGTCTGCACGGCTTGTGTCGCTCCAGGCGATGGTGAGGCTATCGGTGCCTGTGTTGACGACATGTAGCCCTTCGGCAGGAGCGCAAGGCATCTCCTCGAGGACGATGTCGTCGATATAAGGCCGGTTCACCGGAGACTGGTAAGGTGCTTTGAAGGCTATGTGTCCGTGGGGGCCGCGGTAGCCGGCCATCCTCACCGTATGGTGCGAATAGCTGCCTAGAGATTCGATACGGACGGTATCCATGGCAACGAAGGAATTGGTGTCGGTGGGGTCGCTCATCACACCTACCACGATGAATGAGTTATAGTAAAAAAGGGCAGTGCGTAGCCAGAAGGAGACCTGCAAACCCCTTGCCGGATAGAGGACGGAGTCGGTGAGGGGCATTATGGCATACTGGTCGGAACACATAATGGGATAGTTAGCAGTGTGGAATCTCATGGCGTTGTGTCCGCTGTGGGCGTAGGTTGGGTCGTTGTGGACAAGGGGAGCACCACTATATTCGCCACCTACGCTGGTGTTGTGCCGCAGCCAGCAGATGGGCAGGGTATTCGTGCTCGAATAGGTGGTATAGGAAGGGAGGCCAGCGACACTTTCGAAGTCCTCGACAAAGGGTAAGCTCTCAATCGGGGCGCATTGGGTGTGGAATTGTACGGGATAGGACGGATAGCCCTCGCTGCCGCCACAGCTGGCGACGATGACCATCTCGTAATCGGTGTTTGGGGCGAGTCCGCCGAATTGGGCAACAGTATCGGTAGCAATATATGGTGTGACGCTGCCGATGTCGAAACCCGGTGCACCTATATACACTAGCCATTGGTTGGCACCAATGTCGCCACTCCATCTGACAAACACTCTATCGGACGTGGTGCCTGTCACTCTGATATTATGTGGTGTTGGGCAAGGAGCCGCCAACCTCAGTTCGACATTGTCAATGGCGAAACTGTTGTTGGCCATAGTTTCGCTTTCCGGTGAAGGAGCATAGAATACAATGTAGCGGCCGCTGCCCGTATAGTCCGCGAAGCTTACCGTGACGGAATGGAGCGAAGAGAAAGGCTCGTCATTGAGGTCGATGGTGTCGACAGGCACAAAGCCGGAATAGGTGTAGGAGAGCGATGGGGTGGCGGGTTCCATGCTTGCCGCTGGCAGGTCGCCCGAGAACCAGGTGACATCTTCAGCGACACCTACTATCAAGAGGGTGCTTGGAAGCGGTGTAACACTGGCGCCGGGACGCTGGATAAGGAAGTTCACCTCCAGGCTTGTGATGTCTATCGTATTATCCAGGCGCGGCAAGGCTGCCCAGCGGTAGTAGTGAGGGGTGGCGCCCATAACGAATCCTACGGTGTCGTCGCCGATATACATGTGTGTGGCGTGCGGCCTGCTCGAGAAGAAGGAAGGCACAGAGCCTCTTCTCCAGCAGGGGCTGATATTTTCCTGGTATCCATACTCGTAGCTCTCAAAGTTCTCTCTGTAGGGAATGTCGTCCATAGTCAACGGCGGACACTCCGTCTGTATGCTTCCCGTCAGGAAGACGCTATTGAGACTTTCACAATCGGCAGCGACGGCATAGTTGTAGAGGGTGGTGTTGGCAAGGGAATGGAAGGTGTAGAAAGTGTCGGTGATGCCGTGGACGGTATCGTTGCCGAGGACGGCCGTGAAAGCAACATTGTCCTCGGGACTCCACACAAGCGTCACCGAGGTGTCGGTGCTGGAGGCTCTCAGATGAGAGACGGGGTTGCAAATCTGGTCGGTGAGGACAACATCGTCGATTAGCAGCTCGCGACCATAGCTCGGTACAAAACCGTGGATTACGATATAGTTGCCCGTGCCGCTATAGTTAGCTAAGCTGACCGTATAGAGCGTAACTTCGCGTGCAGGAGTGATTGTGTCGACCGGTACGAAATTTGCGGTATCGCCGTCGTGGTCCATCACGCCGATGACAAATGACCCATTTGTTGTGCTGTTGTTCAATGTCCTGGCGTAGAACATCAAGTATAGGTCACGGGTATTGTAAACGCTCTTGTCTACCGGAGGCAGCACAACGTATAAGTATTTGTATTCGGTGGACAACTCCCAATACATACTGTTGTTGCCGTGAATGCCGCTAGTGCCAGTATTTTTAATGTATGGGCGACCGTTGTAACTATTGTTGGAGGGAAGGTTGTTGACTCGCCTCCAGCAGTTGGGGAAGGCCTCGACATAAGAGGTGGAGGAACGCTCGTAGTGAGGCGTATTCTCGAAGTCGTTGACAAGAGGAAGATTGCTGAGGAGGTAGCAGGGGGTATGGAACGACGATGACCAATAGCTACTGGTGTCGCCATCGCCGCAGATGGCACGGATGCTGACAGTATACACCGAGTCGGCTTCAAGTCCGTGGATATTAAAGGCGGTGTCGGTGATATAGTAGATGCTGTCACCTATCGTGAGTTCCCACGCCGTCTCGTTGCTGCCTCTTGTCCAGTAGACGGTGGCGCTGTCGGTGGTGACGTCGCGGAACCGGATATTGTCAACACGACGGCACATCGGCTCGTAGCCAATCGTGATATCGTCGATGGTGGCAGTCCAATCGGCCAACGAGGGACGGTTGGCACGGATGGCGATATACTGTCCGTTGCCGTTGTAGTTCTCAAATGAGACCTCATACCTATCCCATACGCGAATGGCGGGGTCGATGAAGACGGAGTCGACCGTCTGGAAGGTGTTGATGTCGTCAGGATTGGTCATCACACCCACAAGGAGTATTGGGTCGTCATTGCGGGTAGAAGACCTCGCCCAGAAGTTGAGATACAATGCGTTGATGGCGTCCATATTGGTATCTACCGGAGGAAGGACGATGGCCTGGTAATTGCAGAAATAGGTGCTTGCAGAAACACCGAAGCCCAGTCCCCTGTTACCTGTGTGGGCGCCGGAGGAGATGACGGGGTGGGCGTGTTGGAAGGAGACATCGTTTAGATGGTGCCAGCAATGTATGTCGGCAGGCACTGAGCCGCCACCGACGGGCAGACCCTCAAAACCGTAATGGAAGGGTATGGTGAGTGGAATGCAAGGGGTGGTGATGGTGACCGACGATGATACAAGTGTGTCGGTGCAGTTGGCCGTCACACGGTACTCATAGATAGACCCCGGTTCCAGTTCGGCAATAGAGAAGAAATGTTCGGTGGCGGTGGTTTCGGTGGCGGCATTGACCCACTCGCCTGTATCGGCGGGATTGACGAGGCGATAGTCGACATTCCACGACTCCTCATGATAGCCGGGAATCCACATAAGCCTGACGATGCCCGTGATGCTTGTGTCTACAAGTGTGACGGGAGGAATGCAGGTGGCTCTGCCTGTGCAAAATATATCTTGGCCGCCGGTGATGAGGCGTGTGTTGCTGCGCTTGTCGAGATCTGCGATGCCCCAACCGTATGACACATTGCGATTGGGCCGGCCAGCCCAGCGTGTCATAATGTTTTCCGTCATTGTTTGTTGGCGGAATGGACGGGGCGTAGGGATAGCCACACCGCTGTTTTTGGTAATTACTACACTCAGGTTGCTGGTGCCGTCGTAGTCGAAAGTCCCTTGATTGAAAGGGATGTAGTTCCAACCTTCGGTGGCAAAAACAAGTGTACCAGAGAAGACCAACTGCCCTAAGGGGATAAGGTTAGGGTTGCCAGCGTTCGATAAAGAGTCACTTGCACTGTGAGATAGATAGATTTCGCAGTTGCCGATTTGGTAAAGCTGATCGGAGGCGTAGTCGAATCCGATGCCAGTCATCGTCGTCGGACCTGAAACAGGTATTTCATCTCTCAAAAAGAGGTGTTGGACTATAGAAAAGGGAGCGCCAGCGTGGACAGGGAACATGGTGCTGGTCGCCGTTCCGGGGTTGCCTAACACGAGGGTGTCGACCACCCGAGCGGTGGTATCCCAGCTGATGCAAGGAAGACTTTGGGTGCTGAAAATGATAGTGTCGGCTTCACCATAGGAGCCATCGCAATTCGCTGAGACAGATACCCAATAGCTGCTGTCGGCGGCGAGTCCTGTCAACAATAAGTCATGGGCGGTGGTTGTAATGGTGGTGAGGGCAGAGTCCTCGACATTGCGGTAACGGACCTCGAAGCCCGTCGGAAGACCGAACTCGCTGTTGTAGTCCCATGTCAGCAATGCTGCCGATGCTGTGGCTTCCGCGTGTATCTCATCGATTGGTGGGCAGCCGTCAGGTATCTCCTCGAGGATGATGTCGTCGATAACGAACATATTGGACGACTCAGACTTGAACGCCACATGGCCGTGAGGGCCGTCGTAATTGGCAAATCCTATCGTGAATCGCTCAAAGAGCATAGACCCGGAGACAGTGACGTTCCTTATCGGCACAAAGGTGCTGGTGTCTCTGGGGTCGCTCATCACGCCTACGGTGACGTACGCCACGCGTGGTGAGTTGTTGACGCGGAGGCTCTTTGTCCAGAACGACACTTGCAGACCGTTTAGCTGATACATGAATTCGTCGACAAGCGGCATGATGGCGTATTGGTTCATGCCGCCGAATAACATAGAGTTTGCACCGCTGTGTACATACGACTGATCGGCATACACGGTGTACGGATTATCGGTGTACACAATAGGGCAGCCGCTGGTGTATGAGGGGTAGCCTGGGTTGTAGTACTGCCAGCAGGGAGGAAGATTGTTGACCCTCGAGTAAGTACCGTCGAATCCATTTACGCCTTCAAAGCCTTCTGTCAGAGGCAGTATGTCTATGGGAGCGCAGAGTGTATGGAACCGAACAGGATAGGAAGCGTCGCTCAAGCCGTCGCCGCAGTCGGCTTCCACCACCAGCTCGTAGTCGGTGTCGGGATTCAGGCTGTCAACGATGATGCTGTTGCCGTACGTATAATGTGGAGTGAAGGTGCTGATGTCAGCCCCTGGAGTGCCGATAAGGACGAGGCTGCTGTCGGCGCCGGCCATGTCAACCCAGTCGGCAGACACGGTGTTGTGCGTTATCTGGGTTACCCTGACATGCTGCGGTGTTTGACATGGGTTGGCCACCTTCAGCGTGACATTGTCGATTACGAAGCCGTTGTGGATTAAGGCAGGGATGCTGTCGGGAAGCTGTGGGGCGAGGAGGGTGATGTATCTGCCGCTGCCTGTATAGTTTTCAAACCTCAAGGCGACGGGATGTATGGAGTTGATTGCCTCGTTGCTGACATCGATGGTGTCGACGGGTTCGAATGTCTGTAAATCGGATTGTTCAAAAGCCTCAATGTCTGAGACGACACCCACGACGAGACGGCTTATATAGTTTGTCTGGGTGCTGCGAATGATAAGGAAGTCGAGCTCCAGCTCTGAGACATCCACCAAGTCGTCAACCCGCTGCAAAGAAGCCCATCTGTAGTATGTGCTCGAGGAACCCATACTCAGTCCCACCGTGTCGTTGTTGACTACGCAATTTGTTGGAGATGGGTGGTTGCTTCCCGGCCACGAGTCGCCTTTGTGCCAGCAGGGGCTGATATCCCATATATGGTAGCCATAACTGTATGCCTCAAAGTCCTCGATGTATGGCAAGTTTCCGTAGGTAAGAGGTCGGCATTCTGTCTGTATGCTGCCTCTCAGCCAGGGGCTTATGGTTCCTTCACATTCGGTGGCTACAGCATATTCGTACACGGTGCTGTCAGTAAGACCTGTGAAGGTATAGAAGGTGTTGGTGACCCCTGTGACGGTATTGTTGTTTAGTACGACGGTGAAGCTGCCACCGCCGTTGCTTTCCCAGTTCAGGGTCACCGCGTTGTGTGCGGCTGTCGCCCTCAGGTTGGCAGGTGGCTCGCACCATTGGTTGGTCAAATACACATCGTCGAGCATCGCACTAAAGGTCGATGGCACTCGAGGACAGCGGATGGCGATATATTTTCCCGTGCCGGTATAATTGGCGAAGCTGACCGAATAGAGTGTGGCTGTGTTGTTTAAGTATACGGTGTCGACTGGAACAAAAGTGGATGTGTCGCTGTATAGATCCATCACACCTACGATAAACATAGGGAACGGAGCAGTGTAGGTTGAGGATTTGGCGTAGAACGAGAGGTGGAGGTCGGCTATGGAAATATATAGACTCGTGTCGACAGGTGGCAGTACGGCGTATTCATTTCGGGGGCGGTTGTCGTAGTTGGAATGATAGAAGAGCATACTCTTGCTGCCATTGATAACATTGTCGCTCTCATTGCTGATGAAGGGATAATATTGATTGCTCGTACCGTCATTGATGCGGACCCAGCATAGAGGGAAAGCTTCGGACTGAGAGGTACTACCGGATTGATAGTGAGGCTCATTCTCAAAATCGTTGAAATAGGGCAGCTCTGTGATTTCGCAACTATTTTGTGCTTTTGTTACCAATGATGCCAAAAGCACCGCGAGAAAAATAAATAAATGAGTCTTCTTCATTGTTTTGTTGATAATGCTGATAAATAATAGTTATGTAATAGTAGACTATAGTTGGTTGTTTATCAGTATTTTGTGCAGGGGGGGGTAATTTGTACTCTGCTTTTCAATTTGCAAATATACATATTATTTCAAAAACCATAAATACGATTAACTCTTCGTGTTTCATGATTAATAGCCATTCACGACAATTCATGTTTTTCAGAAGTAAAGAAATACACTTTCACACATTTAACCAATAAATTTAATATGTTTATTTTCAATATATTTTAACAGGCAATGAAAAAATGTGTATTGGTAATAAAAAAATTGTGTAAATTTGCAGCATTCTTCAAGTTTTTGACTTCGTCTTAACTTAAATAAAATGTGACAAATACAAAGTTGTATTATAGAAGCCTAAAATTGATAAAAAATGGACAGCCAGAACAATACAAACACCTCGTCAAGTCAGGAAGCCATACTCAGTTGCGCTGAGGGTTTTTCCACTTTTTGTTTTGGCGGGTACAATATACGATTCAAGGCTCCATATAGTTTGGAGAGATATGTTGATGTGGTGAAGTGGGACAATGGTTATTTGATTGTTCTGGCCAAATACAGTCACAATACCGAGCCTGAGGAGGATTACATTGACCTCAAGCCCATACTTGAAGGTCTTTATATTGATTCCAACACTTTTCTTAAACCCATAAAAAAAGTTTGTGTAGCTCATGCCTGATATCAAGACTGTTGCTGACAAAGCAGATATGATAATAAACGGGTATGCATTCACCCGGAAGAACGACCGGATTCATGTACTCAACCTGAACCGTCCTGATAAGGCTGTTGTATTCAGTTTGGATGGCGAGGTACTGGAGACAACAATGGATGACATTGAACTCTCCATAGCGATTCGCTATCTACATCAGAATATGAAATATATGGAGGATTAAGCAATGCCGAAATATTTCGATTTCAAGGTGGCAGGGTACTATCTGTATTTCATATCCTTTTGTGTTGTTGAGTGTATGCATGTACATGCAAGCGACAGCAAACTGACAGAAGGTAGCTCTGCTAAGTTCTTCGTGAAGAGCAATGGCGACACTGTGCTTCAAAACCGTGGGATTCTCAATGAACGTGAAATCGCAAGAATTTCCGAATTCATAAAGGAACACTATCAGGAGATGTATCTCAGATGGTCGCAGTATAGCAAGAAAGGATATTACGAGAAGTAAATGCCCGCGTCCTCCCGAAGTCTATTATGTCCAACAATGCTTTATATGTGTCAATAAGTGTTTAGGGTGCTGAATTTGAGCGCAATATGTCGGATGCAATACGCATGGCTGACCAGCATGATTGGATACTCACCCTTGGTGCAAGGCCGGTAAACCCTAACGTCAAATATGGCTACATACAGCTTCGCGAGGCAAATATCTCCAGCATAGACTCAAAAATCCACAAGGCGATAACTTTTGTCGAAAAGCCTCCTTTCGACATGGCGTGCCAGTTCATATCCTCTGGCGAGTTCCTGTGGAATACGGGAATCTTTGTGTGGCGGCTGCCGGTACTTATGGAGGCTTTCCGCAAACATCTGCCGCAGATTGCCGAGTCTTTCTTTGATCTTGGTCTCGACACGCCTGCAAAGAAGCTAAAAGAGGTGTACACACAGGCGCAGACCATCTCGGTCGACTATGGCATCATCGAGAAGGCCGACAATGTGTATGTCCTTGAGACAGAGTTTGGATGGTCTGATGTGGAGACATGGGATTCGCTCTATATGGCCAAACCCAAGGACTCCGACGGCAACGCCATAGCATCCGGAAACGTTGTCACCTACGACACCCACAACTGCATCATCCATCTCAATCCGGAGAAATACGCAGTAGTTCAGGGTCTCGATGATTATATTGTAGCTGGTGGTCCCAGCACACTCCTCATCTGCCGTCGCGAGCAGCAAGAACAGCTATTAAAGTTCAGCTCCGACATCGAGCTACTCAAAAGCAAGAAGAAGCAGTAAGAGATCTTTTTTTTATGTCGTGCTTAAAGCACGCTATCTTTTTAACCCCACACTAAGCGACGAAGGATCGCGGTGTGGGGTTAAGTTGTTATGAAAGCTGCTAAAAGTGTATTGAAGAAGAAAAAACTAGTTTTTCTTCTTATTCTCTATCTGAAGTACATCTTTGGCGTTAAGAGATGTGACAACAGGTTTTCCGGTTTTGGCTTCCAGCTCTGCACGGGCATTGCGGGCAATTTCACCGCCTTGTCGAGCAACATCGGCGTGTTCCACGAATGTCTCTGGGTTTTGGGCCTCGGAGATGTCCTTAGTGGAAAGTTCTGCAAGCATATTAAGCACTAACTCGCGGTTGGTCATATTGTCGCGGAGGTTCTCCTTTTTCAAGCCCTTGAACTGTTTGTATTCCTTGGCTGTCATCCCCGACCAGGTAGAGTAGATGATGTCCGTAAGAGTTGCGAATTGTACCCCTTCCTTCAATCCGTGACGTTTCCACTCATCTGTAAGGTCCTTGCGTATCTCTATCGATTTAAGCCGCTGGTTAATCCAATTGTCGGAGTACCCCAACCTCTTGTAGTCGGCTAAAGCCTGTTCGATACTCAATTCGGGATCCTGTATCTGATCAAGACGGTCTGCTGCCACCTGCGCCATCCATTGCTTGAAAGGCTCTGCCTTAGGAGAAGGGATTGACTGGATGAGTCGGAAAAGTTGCTCGGTATCAGCCACATCGGTGAGGCGCATCTTGCCGTCTAGTGCTTGCATTTTGAACTGGTGACAATTTGTCACCGTTTCATTGCCTTCTTCTTTTAGACGCTGTTTCAGCTTGTTCCAATATTTTCTTGCGGTTAAGAAATCAGTGCTTTCAGTCAAAACAGCTACTGCGTCGACTATAGAGAAATACCATTTCTCTTCTTCGTCATCCCAGATGGTGCGTACTTTCTTCTCTTCAAAGAGTTGCAGGGCTTGTGTCTTGGTCATAATGTGCTACTTTTCCAAATTTCTATATGATAATTTATAATTTTTTGATTTGTTGGGGTTTGGCTTTTGGAGCATATACTCTATTAATGCTGCAAAGATACGACAAAAAGACGGTTTGATGAAAAATATTCTGCTAGTTTGAAAAAAAATGTGTTTTGCACCGTCATTGCTGAGAGAAATGGCAATGGCGGTAGAAGAACTCAATTGCCTTACAAATCACCACCTTGAAGAAATTCGAGTATCACCTACAATATTGGGACTTTTGTGCTTATATAGGTACAAGTGTCCATGATTGTAGGTGGTTTGTGGTGAACCAGTAAGGCAGATGGAAAGGCTTGTACCTTTTTATTTGATGGCAATAATGCACAAAACCTTATAAAATCACCACACAATGAAAACACACAAATTTTTGATGTTAATGTTTGCATCGGCAGCAATTCTATTAGCAGGATGCGAAAAAGACAACACAACGCAATTGGATGGTAATTCCTCAAGCCAACAAACTACGACATATACTATTGAAGTGTCGGGTGTTGATGTTCCATCTGGAATGGCACTAGAATTTGTAATATTCGAGTATAGTGCATCTAATGAGAAATTAGAGGTGAATCGTTTCAATTTGACATCGTCAAGTATGAAAAGAACTTATTCGGCCAATGAGCGTACGGAGAAGGTTAAGATTGCATGGGTGGCATCTGTTCCAAGTACAGGTCAATCAGCTACACGATGGGTACAACAGGTATTCTATTTGGATAAGGGGAGTAATACAATTATAAAGATTACGGGTAATACTACAGTCGGTACAACAGAGCCGTAATCCCCTTTTTCCTGCTGTTCTATTTGCAGCATGTTTGATGTCATCTTTGACCACATAAGCTCGATTATCCGCATCCCTCCCCCAAAAAAGGTTTTCGCATGATTTTCGATATTTCGCATAGTTTTCGCGTTAAAAAAAACATATTGATTAGGCGTTTCTTTGATCTACGGAGTTGAGGAGTAGGGGAGTTCTTGTGCGCCGAAGGCGCACCCCTCCTTTCCTCCTTTCCTCCGTAGAAAAAAGTTATCATAGCGACCTCGTCAAAACAAAATTGGGCATTATACGGATAATCATAAAAAAAACAAAACTGCGCATTTGAGTGTGCAGTTTTGTTGATTTTTTGCACTATGGAGTACGCAGATTCTAGAATTCTGCTGTCTTCGGGGTGCGGGGGAAGGGGATGACGTCGCGGATGTTGGCCATGCCGGTGACGAAGAGCATGAGGCGTTCGAATCCGAGGCCGAAGCCGGCGTGTGGGCAGCTTCCGTAGCGGCGTGTGTCGAGATACCACCACATGTCCTTCATCGGGATGTTGAGCTCGTTAATGCGGTTCATCAGCTTGTCGTAGTTCTCTTCGCGGACAGAGCCACCGATGATTTCGCCAATCTGCGGGAAGAGTACGTCGGTGCCCTGCACGGTCTTGCCGTCTTCGTTCTGCTTCATGTAGAAAGCCTTGATTTCCTTGGGGTAGTCAATCATGATGACAGGCTTCTTGAAGTGCTGTTCGACGAGGTAGCGTTCATGCTCTGAGGCCAGGTCGACACCCCAGCTGACGGGGAACTCGAACTTGTGGCCTTTGGCTACGGCCTCTTCCAATATCTTGATGCCCTCGGTGTAGGGCAGGCGCACGAAGTCGGTGTCGATGACGCTACGGAGACGCTCGATGAGTCCATTGTCAATCATCTTGTTGAGGAACTCAAGGTCGTCCATGCAGTGGTCGAGAGCCCAGCGGACGCAGTATTTGATGAACTCTTCCTCGAGAGCGGTGAGTTCGTCGAGCTGGTAGAAGGCCATTTCGGGCTCGATCATCCAGAATTCGGCGAGGTGGCGCGGAGTGTTGCTGTTCTCGGCGCGGAATGTGGGGCCGAAGGTGTAGATTTTGCCTAGAGAGGTGGCACCCAACTCGCCTTCCAGCTGTCCGCTGACGGTGAGGGCTGTGAACTTGCCGAAGAAGTCCTGTTCCCAGTCGATGCTGCCATCCTCTTTGCGGGGAGGATTCTCGGGGTCGAGAGTGCTTACGTGGAACATCTCGCCGGCACCCTCGCAGTCGCTGGCGGTGATAAGGGGAGTGTGGAAATAGAAGAAGCCACGTTCGTGGAAGAAGGTGTGGATGGCCATTGCCATATTGTGGCGAAGGCGCATCACAGCTCCGAAAGTGTTGGTACGCAGGCGTAGGTGTCCAATCTCACGCAGGAACTCCATCGAGTGACCTTTTTTCTGAAGTGGATAGGTGTTTGGGTCAGCCTCACCGTAAACGATAATGTTTTCGGCTTGGACTTCAACGGCTTGGCCGCTTCCTTGGCTCTCTACGAGCTTGCCCTCTACGCCTATGCAGGCGCCGGTTGTGATGCGTTTAAGTTCCTCTTCGAACTTGGCTGGGTCGGCAACGACCTGGATGTTATGGATAATAGAGCCGTCGTTTACTGCCAGGAAGGCGACATTCTTGTTGCCGCGTTTGGTGCGGACCCAGCCTTTTACACATATCGTGGTACCTATCAGGGTACTCACATCTTCTTTCAGCAAATATTTGATTTCGTAGCGTTTCATTATTGTTGTGTGTTGTTTGTTTTTTCGATAAGTGAAGCTATATCCTTAATAAATTTTTCAGTTTGTGGCAGTAGTGGTAATACTTGTCTTTCTGTAAGTCCAAAGGTGTCGCCATAATCGCCGGTTTGGCGAAGAGAGAACAGCTGCCCATAGAGTGAGCCAAACTCTTTGTCAATTATGCCGGTTTTGATAAAGTGAAGCCCTAGCATCTGGATTATTCCATGATGGGTTTGAACGGAATACCCACTTTGAAGAAGCAAAGCAGATACGGCATAGTACGCGGCGTAATACAATCTGTTGGCAATCATGTCCCAGTATCCCGTTGACACGATGTTTTTCACTTGTTCGAGTGTGGTTCTCGCCTTTTCAATACGATAACAAACAAGTGCGTATCTTTCTTCTTCGGACAAACTCATAATGCGATGCGGTCGTTTATTACATTTTTATAAAAAGGGGTGAAACTGCTGGCTTCCCATTCCTTTTTTGTCAGTAGGATTGGACTTACCATTGCATTAACGTCCCATCCTGTTTCAATAAATGGGAAGGCATAGTTGTTAAAATCCGTATGGTCAAGACTCTCTTTTTCAAGCAGTACTAGAATGTCCCAATCGGAGTCTCTGTTGGCCGAGCCTCTGGCTTGTGAACCATAGAGCCACGCTTCACCGTCAGTGGGTAATACCTTGGCGGCTGTGTCAGACAATTTTTTTTTAATATCATCCTTTGTCATGGCAAGAGACTGGTGACCTTTCAGGTTGTTAGAGGTGAGTATTTAAATGATTGGTTATAAATGAATAGAATGCTAATAAGCACAAGAAAATCGATTTGCAAAAATACAAAAAATATTCCGAATAGTTGAGCTGTTCTGAATAATAAACGAAAATATCTTTTTCAATTGCTTCTTTTGTGACTTTGGAGAAACACGAATTGTCATGAATTAACCATGAATTATCATTGGGGGTGATTAAGGGTGATTTGCGTTGCAGTAATTGTTTTTTCGTGAGTCTGTCTGTGTTTCAGAAATTTTTGTGTACCTTTGCAATTTGAAAACAAAAGGAAATAGTGTCATGTCGAAATTTATAAATCCCTTTACAGACGTGGGTTTCAAGCGTATTTTCGGGCAGGAGGTGTCGAAGGATTTGCTTGTCGATTTTCTCAACAGCCTTATGGAGGGGGAACGCCACATTGAGGATGTGACATTCCTCGACAAGGAGCAACTGCCCGAAAACGCACGCGACCGCGGCCTTATCTACGATGTCTATTGTCGTACCTCGACGGGCGAGAATATCATTGTCGAGATGCAGAACAAGGACCAGCTGCATTTCAAGGAAAGAGCCCTACTTTATCTCTCCAAGGCTATTGTCGAGCAGAGCAAGCGTGGCGACGAGGGGAGACTTTATGAGATTGATGCTGTCTACGGTATCTTTTTCATGAACTTCCACAGCTCGAACTTTGACAGGCGCTTCCGCACCGACGTGGCGTTGATGGACACCGCCACGCATGAGGTTTTTAGTGACAAGATTCGCATGACATACCTCCAGCTGCCAGAATTCCGGAAGGATGTCGACGAGTGCGAAACCACCTTCGACCGATGGATATATATACTCAAACACATGACAGTCCTCGAGCGTTTGCCATGGGCGGCACAGCATGCTGTGTTCCAAAAGCTGTCGCAGATATGCGAGACTGCAGCCCTCAGCAAAATAGAGAGGATGCAGTATGACGAAAGCCGCAAGATATATCTCGATAACCTCGCAACTCTTGAGAAGTCAAGACTGGACGGGGTGGAGGAAGGTATGGAGAAAGGTATGGAGAAAGGCCTACGACAAGGAATGGAACAGGGAATCGTGCAGGGAAGACAATCTGCGCAGATGGATATTGCCAGGAAGATGAAAAGTGAGGGTATGACCCATGAATTGATTGAGAAAATAACAGGTCTGACACCAAAAGAAATCGCTGAGATTTAATAGCTTCCCCATTTAATCGTCTGTGGCTAAAGAATAAAGGCACTTTCGAAATAATCGATGGTGCCTTTTGAATGTTATATGTCGTTGCGTTTATGAGGACAGTTATTGCATTTGCAATTGCAGCCACATCCGCAACCGCCTTTATCACCCTTTATTAGTCGCACAATCCATCGAACGACGAAAAAGAGGGTGACGAGAAGGATTATTATCACGAAGAGTGTTTGAATCATAGCAGTAGTGACCCTATTTGGAACAGGAGTGTGGATGCTATCCATGCCAGGCCGATGGTGTATGCCATAGTGAAGAACGCCCAACGCCAGCGGCCGCTTTCATTCTTGATAGCGATGATGGTGCTGATGCAGGGCATATAGAGCAGGATGAAGAGCAGCATAGAGGCTGCGGAGAGAGGAGCCATGTTATTGCGTATCAGTTCGCTGATGCGGCTCTCGCCCTCCTCGCTCTCGAAGTCCTCCTCCAGCAGCTCCGCCTCGTCGCTGCTGGTGGAGGAGACCACGGCCATAGTGCTTGCCACAACCTCCTTGGCACCTACGCCGGACAGAAGCGACACGCTCTGTCGCCAGTCGAAACCGCAGGGACGCATGGCGGGTTCGATGGTCTTGCCGATTTTTGCCATATAGGAGTTTTCTGCCTGGACGCGGCGATCCTCGTTGGTTGGAAAGTAGCTCAGTGCCCATACGATGATGCTGGCGGCCAGAATGATGGTACCCATCTTCTTGAGGTATTCCTTGCCTTTCTCCCAGGTGTGGCGTAGCACGGCTTTGGCTGTAGGCATGCGGTAGGGGGGGAGCTCCATGACGAAAGGAAGGCTGTCGCCTTTCACCACGAAGCGGCTGAACAGCTTGGCCATGAGTACAGCCATGACCATGCCTAACAGGTAGAGCCCCGTGAGGACGAGCGCGGCATAATGGCTGAAGAAGGCGGAGACAAGGATGACGTAGACAGGGATGCGTGCCGAGCAGCTCATCATGGGTATCACCAGCATCGTAAGCAATCGGCTCTTGCGGTCCTCGATGGTGCGTGTGGCCATGACGGCTGGCACATTGCAGCCGAATCCCATAATCATAGGTATGAAGCTCTTGCCGTGGAGCCCCATGCGGTGCATCAGCTTGTCCATGATGAATGCCGCGCGTGCCATATAGCCGCTATCCTCCATGAATGATATAAAGAGATATAGAATCAGTATATTAGGCAGAAAAACAAGAACAGAGCCGACACCGGCGATGATGCCGTCGCATATTAGGCTTTTCAGTGGACCGTCGCTCATTGCGTCGCCCACAATGTCGCCCATCCAGGCGAAGAGAGTCTCGAGCCAATCCATAGGGTATGCACCAAGGGCAAAGGTGCAATAGAAGGTGATGAACATGAAGATGAGAAACACGGGGTAGCCGAGCCACCGGTGGGTCACGATGGCATCAATTTTGTCGGTGTGGGCATGCAGTGTGCTTTTCTCGTTTTTGTGGTAGCATTCCGCCAAGGCTCCGCGTACAAATGCATATTTTGCATCGGTGATGGCACTCTCAATGTCCTGTTGTTCATCATCTACAGAGACTTGATGACCTTTGCTGATGTCCTTGTCCACCAGGCGACGGCCGCTGTTTCTCTTGAACTGCGAAGCAATCTCGTCGCGCATCTTCAGCACGCTGCCATCGGGGTCGCGTTCGCTGGTGTATTGCTCTAGTTGATGGTCGTTTTCCAGCAGTTTGATGCTGAGGAAACGGGTTGAAAGGCTGTCGCTGAAGCCATGTTCATACAGCTCTGTGCGGAGTTTTTTGATGCATTGTTCAAGCTCTTTTCCGTGGTTTACGTGGATGTGGCGTGTCTTATTGTCGCGGCCTTCGAACACCTCGATGATTTTGTCGAAGAGTCGGTCGATGCCGTCACCGCTGCGTCCTGTGGTGGGTATTATGGGCATGCCCAGCAGGGTGGAGAGCTGCTCGATGTCGAGTTGGTCGCCGCTACGCTGGAGTTCGTCGTACATGTTGAGGGCCATCACCATAGTGATGTCCATGTCGATGAGCTGGGTGGTGAGGTAGAGGTTGCGTTCCAGGTTGCTGCCGTCCACCACGTTGAGGATGATGTCGGGGTTTTTCTCGATGATGTGTTTGCGGACGTATAGCTCCTCGGGCGAGTAGGCGCTGAGAGAGTATGTGCCAGGCAGGTCGATGAGGTTGAAGGTGTAGCCGCCATGAGTGAATGTGCCCACCTTCTCGTCGACAGTCACACCGCTATAGTTGCCAACACGTTCATGGGCGTGGGCGGCGATGTTGAAAATGCTTGTCTTGCCGCAGTTTGGATTGCCGACGAGGGCGACATTGATGGTCTTTTTGCGTTCCTCGGCGATATGATGCATTGCATCGCAGTTGGGGTCTTCGAGAGGCTTGAAGTCGTCGTGATTGACAATCTCGCGTTCGGCCTCTTCCTCGCTGACAATCTCAACTTTCATGGCGTCGCTGCGGCGTAGCGAGACTTCGAAGTTCAGTATCCGGTATTTGATAGGGTCTTTGAGTGGGGCGTTGAGGATGGCTTCGACGGTGACATCTTTGATGAAACCCATCTCGATGATGCGCTTGCGGAAAGCTCCGTGACCGGCAACACGCACCACAACACCCTTCTTACCGGTTTGTAATTCAGAGAGTAGCATGGCAAATGACTATTTCAAATCGTTTGCAAAGTTACTAGTTTCCGGTCGACTGTGAAATCCCTAAAAGTAGTGATTTTTTTGATTCATTCTGGCAGCAGTTCCCTTACCGGCCACTGCTGAAACCATATCTCGCAGGCTCCGTCGGGGTTCTTTTCGAGGAGGACGCCGACGCAGCGGTTGGGCATCAGGGTGAGCGAGGAGTATACCGAAGGGCCCTCGAAGAGGGTCTTTACGTGTTGCCAACTAGCACCTTCGTCGCGGCTTGCGAAGAGGCTCACGTTCTCGCGTTGCATGGAGTTTGGCAGGCTGTGCAGCAGCAGGTCTATGCTGTCACCTTGGTCGATGGCCATCACTCGCAGCATGTCGCCATTGCAGGCGTTGGTGGTCATCTCGTTCCATCGTCCCTGCTGCCCCCACCTCTCGCCGCCGTCGGTCGAGATGTTGTATCCGCGTGCGCCATTTTGGCGTGTGCTTAGTAGCAGACGGCCGTCGGTGAGTTCCATGAGTTTGGCTTCGTCGCCACCTTTGTAGGCACGGAAAGAGACGTTCCAGGTGTGTCCGTTGTCGTCGCTGTAGACGACAAAGTTGTCGGACACATTCTCGCCATTACGAAGCATGGGCACTGCAAACATGACACGCCCGGCATGGTTGCCTCGACGCAGCCGCAGGCCGTTGCCTGATGAAAAGAAGCATCCTCGGTAGTTCTTGCAGACGCTGTTGGTGGCCTGGCTGCCCCACAGCTGGGAGGTGACCTCCAAAGGCTCACCCCATGTTCTGCCGCCGTCAGTGCTGCGGCATACGTATGTGCGTATAGGGTCGACTTCGCTGGATGCAAAGTAGCCATTACCACCGGCAAAGGCACAGATGATGTCGCCATTCTCACACTGCACCAGTGCTGCATCGCCATATCCATGTTTGCGCCCTGTCCCTTGAGCAAGGGTCACCGGCTCGCTCCAAGTGCGGCCGCCGTCGATGCTGCGGCTCGCCACGAGGTCGATGTCCTCCGGCAGGTCGCTCTCGTTGTATTTGCGCTTGTCGCAAACCGAGAGCAGGCTGCCATCCTCAAGGCAAAGCAATGCCGGTATACGCCAGTTGCTGCTGCCATAGTCGCCTGGGGCATAGAGCCTTACTTCGAAGAATGTCGCCGTGTCGACGAAAGCGGGGTTGTCGGCAGCGGAAGGCGTTTCGGCTAGGGGTTTGCTCTCGTTTTTTTTACAGCTGGAGCTTAGGAGCAGGATGCAGAGAACCAGGGATAGTGTTCTTTTCATTTTAGAAGATCTCTTTGATTGTTTGGGTTATTCCATTCATAATGAAGCTGTCGCCAATGCTCTTGCCTCTCATTGCCAGGTAGATGGGCGTCTGGGCGCTGATGGCGAAATAGTATTGCATGCCGGTGGGAGACTCGTTGTCGTTCACCACGAACTTGCCGGCACCGATGCTCATGAAGAAACGCTGTTTGTCGGTGACCACGATGGATCCATGCTCCGCCTTGTCGAAGGGTTTCATGGCGATGGTTTCGTTGAGGAATCGCAGACTGGCGTTGGCAGCCGACAACTGTTTGGCGTACATGTCCCGTGCTCTCATCATCTTGGTGCGGTAGCTGTCGTAGCGGTCGACGTTGGCGCCATAGTCGTTGCTCTGCTGCTGGGCAGAGTCCATTTCCTGTTTTGCCACATTGGCAATGTGTTGCTGGTGAGCAATAAGGGCTTGAATTACCCGCAGGCGTTTCTCTTCGCGTGTCATTGTGAACTGTTAATTAATGCCAAAAAGGACAACCGCAGACTGTGGTTGTCCTTTTGTTTGTTGTTAATGTGTGTGTTATCTTGTTCTTCCAGGATAGACTTTCAGAGCCTCTTCGAGGCACTTCATGGCTTTCCGGAGGTCTTCGATGCAGATGCAGTAGGTGATGCGAGCCTGATGGCGACCCTGCTCGGGATCCACATAGAAGCCTGTGGCGGGGGCCAGCATGACGGTGGCACCCTCGTAGGAGAAGTCAGTAAGCAGCCACTGGCAGAACTTGTCGCTGTCGTCGATGGGAAGGTCGATGACGGTGTAGAAAGCGCCTTTAGGCATTGGGCAGAAGCAGCCTGGAATCTTGTTGACGCCCTCGACGATGACGTTGCGGCGTGCAACATATTCGGCCTGAACGGCGTCGAAATATTCTTGTGGAGTATCGACAGCGGCTTCGCCGAAAATTTGGCCGAACGACGGTGGGGAGAGGCGAGCCTGGGCCAGGCGCATAGCGATGGCATAGACTTCACTGTTGCGTGTCACCAGGCAGCCCACACGTGCGCCGCATGCGCTGTAACGCTTTGAGACGGAGTCGAAAAGGATGGTGTTGCGCTCGAGGCCTTCAAGCTGCATGACGCTGAAATGCTTATGTCCGTCGTAGCAGAATTCGCGGTACACCTCGTCGGCGAAGAGATAGAGGTCATATTTCTTCACCAGGCCGGCAACCTTGAGGAGTTCCTCGTGGGTGTAGAGGTAACCCGTGGGGTTGTTGGGGTTGCATATCATGATGGCCTTGGTGCGTGGGGTGATAACCTTCTCGAATTCCTCGATGGGGGGCAGTGCAAAGCCGGTCTTGATGTCGCTGGGGATGGTGACAATCTTGGCGTCGCAGAGTTTGGCAAAAGTGTTGTAGTTGGTGTAGTAAGGCTCGGGGATGATGATCTCGTCGCCAGGGTTCAGGCAGACGGTGAAGGCCATCTGGAGAGCCTCGCTACCGCCAGTGGTGACAATTATCTGGTTGGGAGTCACGTCGATGCCATGACGATGGTAGTAGTTGCAAAGGGCACGGCGATAGCTGGGGATACCGGCTGAGTGGCTGTACTCCAGAACACCTTTCCACTGTGGCAGTTCGAGGGCTGTCTCGGACAGAGCCTTCAGGGCACCCTTGGGGGTCTCGATATCTGGCTGTCCGATGTTGAGATGGTAGACGTGAATTCCACGCTCTTTGGCTGCGTCGGCGAAGGGTACAAGTTTGCGGATTGCCGACTGGGGCAGCTCAAGGCCTTTATGTGAAATCTGTGGCATATAACGCTGGGGTTTTTAAAGGTAAAAAAAGCGTCAGGCTACAGAATGGAGCCTAACGCTTTGTTATTTAATTATTTGAATTAACTACTTGACCTTTGATTTTCAACACTATTCGTGGGTTGTCCACGGCGTTGCTGGTCACAGTGATGGTCTTGTTGATACCACCGACATTGTTTGTGTTGTAGCGTACCTTGATGGTGCCGTTTTTGCCGGGCATCACAGGTTCTTTGGTCCATGTGGGCACTGTGCATCCGCAGCTGGCTTTGACATTGCTGAGAATCAGGGGCTCGTTGCCGTTGTTGGTGAATGTGAACTCGCAGTTGCCGTCGCCGCCTTTTTGGATGGTGCCATAGTCGTGTTCCTGCTGGGCAAAAGCAATCTTTGGGCCATCGGTATTATCCACGGTGGTTTTTACTTCCTGTGCATTGAGGACTGTCAGAGCCATGCTGACAAACATACTTAACAAAAAGAATTTCTTCATGATAAAAAGTTTTTTTTTAAGTTTCTGACTTTTTTTGAATGTGCAAAATTACAATTTTTTTTATTATTAGTTCCTCTTCGCAGTATTTTATTTGCTTTTTTTGATTTTTTATGTTTTCGTCTTGTGCTTTGCCTTTGGGTTAGTGTGTCTGGCTGCTGTTTCCATGTTGTTTTGAAATTATTTTCACGAAATTTTGTTAAAACGTCGGCTATATCAAAATTAATATGTATCTTTGCAAACCGATTTATAAGGAAATCTTTATAGTATATATTAATCTTATAAAACTAATATTATGGCATTTAAAGGACAAATCGTAATCGATATCGAGCGTTGCAAAGGCTGCGGCGTATGCCTCGAAGCCTGTCCCATGCATTGTATCGAACTATCGAAAAATGTAAATGGTAAGGGTTATAACTTCACCCATACCGTCAACGACAACTGCATCGGCTGCGCCTCATGTGCAATCGTTTGCCCGGACGGCGTCATCTCCGTCTACAAAGTTAAATGTTAAACAAGTAAAAAGTATTATAAAATGGCAAAAGAACTGAAATTAATGAAGGGCAACGAAGCTATTGCCCGCGCTATGATTGCCAGCGGTACGGATGGCTATTTCGGCTATCCTATTACCCCGCAGTCGGAAGTTATGGAAACTCTTATGGCCGAAAAACCTTGGGAAACCACCGGTATGGTTGTTCTGCAGGCAGAGTCAGAGTTGGCTTCGATCAATATGGTCTACGGTGGCGCTGCCACTGGCAAGAAGGTTGCCACTTCCTCCTCTTCTCCCGGAATCTCGCTCATGGCTGAAGGTCTTACCTACCTCGCCGGTGCAGAAATCCCCTGTGTTGTAATGAACGCTATGCGTGGCGGCCCCGGTCTTGGTACCATCCAGCCTGCCCAGAGCGACTACTTCCAGAGCACCAAGGGTGGTGGCCACGGCGACTATCAGCTCTACGTCATGGCTCCCTCTTCGGTCCAGGAGATGTACGACTTCGTTTTCGACGCTTGGGATATCGCCTTCAAGTATCGTAACCCTGTCCTCATCCTCACCGACGGCGCCATCGGCCAGTGCATGGAGAAATGCTACACCCGCGACTATGTCCCCCGCTGGACTGAGGAAGAGCGTCGCGCCAAGGCTCCTTGGGGCACCTGGGGCAAACCCGCCAACCGTCCTCACAACATCATCACTTCCCTCGAGCTCGACTCCGCGCGCCAGGAGGTCTTCAACGAGAAACTCCAGAAGAAGTATGCCAAGATGAAGGAAGAGGATGTCCGCTTTGAGATGCTGGGTTGCGAGGATGCCGACTATATCTTTGTTGCATACGGTACCTCTGCCCGTATCTGCATGAAGTCCATGCAGCTCGCCCGCGAGAAGGGTCTGAAGGTCGGTCTGCTCCGTCCTATCACCCTCTATCCTTTCCCCACCAAGCAGGTTGCCGAGCTGGCAAGCCGCGTGAAAGGTATGCTCTGCGTCGAGATGAGTGCCGGCCAGATGATTGAGGATGTCAAGCTCGCCGCCGAGTGCAAGATTCCTATCGAGCACTATGGCCGTTTCGGAGGCATCATCCCCACTCCCGAAGAGGTGCTCGAGGCATTGGAAAATAAAATCGTTAAGTAAAATTGGTGATGGGTGAAAGGTGAATGGTGAATGGACATTACATTTGACAATTCACAATTCACAATTCACAATTCACACGCAAAAGAAGATTAACAATGGCAAATTTAGATATAGTAAAACCTGAGAACTTGGTTTACCAGAAATCGAAAGTTCTGACTGATGCCGTCATGCACTACTGCCCGGGCTGCGGCCACGGTACGGCTCACCGCATCATCGCCGAGGTTATCGAGGAACTCGGCATCCAAGACAAGACCATCGGTGTCTCCCCCGTCGGATGCTCCGTTATGGCTTACAACTATTTTGACGTCGACTTCCAGGAGGCCGCTCACGGCCGCGCTCCTGCCGTCGCCACCGCCATCAAGCGCCTCAACCCCGACTGCTATGTCTTCACCTATCAAGGTGATGGCGACCTTGCAGCTATCGGTACCGCTGAGACCATCCACGCCTGCAACCGTGGCGAGAACATCACCATGGTGTTTGTCAACAACGGTATCTACGGTATGACCGGTGGTCAGATGGCTCCCACCACATTGCTCGGCATGAAGACCGCCACCACTCCTTATGGTCGCGACCAGAAGCTCAACGGCTGGCCTTTCCAGGTCACCGAGCTCCTTGCCCAGCTCCCCGGCACCTACTATGTGACCCGCCAGAGCGTCCACACCCCCGCCAATGTGCGCAAGGCTAAGGCTGCCCTCAAGAAAGCTTTCGAGAACCAGAAACTCGAGAAGGGCGTAAGCTTTGTCGAGATCGTCTCCAGCTGCAACTCCGGTTGGAAGATGACCCCCGTCCAGGCCAACAAGTGGATGGAAGAAAACATGTTCCCGCAATATCCTCTCGGCGACATCAAGGTCGACGGCGAATTAGTTAAAAAATAACCCATTAAACCTCTAAGAAAATGACTGAAGAAATAATTATCGCCGGTTTTGGTGGTCAGGGTGTCCTCTCCATGGGTAAAATCCTTGCCTACTCAGGCGTTATGGAAGATAAAGAAGTGCTCTGGATGCCTTCCTACGGCCCCGAGCAGCGCGGTGGTACCGCCAACGTCACTGTCATTGTCAGCGACGAGCGCATCTCCTCGCCCATCATCAGCAAATTCGACACTGCTATCGTTCTCAACCAGCAGTCTCTCGACAAGTTCGAGAAGAGCGTGAAGCCTGGTGGATTGCTGATCTACGACCCCAATGGCATCACTCACGAGCCTACCCGTCGTGACATCAACATCTACAAGATTCCCGCTACCGAGAAGGCTACCGAGAAGGGTATCGCCAAGGTGTTCAACATGATTGTCCTCGGTGGTTTCCTCAAGCTGAAACCCATCGTCGGCGGTGAGTTCATCCACAAGGGTCTGGAGAAGTCTCTCCCCGCTCGTCACCACAACCTTATTCCTCAGAATGAGGAGGCTATCGAGCTCGGCAAGACTCTCATCGAGCCTGTCTTTACCCTCTAAGACGATATACACCTGAATAACAAAAGGCTGCACGCTTGTGTGTGCAGCCTTTTTTAATCGACTAGACAGTCTAGAATATCTAGACAATCTAGAAAGTCTAGAAAATCTAGATAATCTAGACAGACTAGACAGTCTAGAAAATCTAGATAATCTAGACAGTCTAGATAATCTAGACAGTCTAGATAATCTAGACAATCTAGAAAAAACCAGAAAAATCCATGAAGCAAACGACATTGTGCTATTTGGAGTGCGATGGAAAGTATCTGATGCTCCATCGTGTGAAGAAAGAGAACGACGCCAGCCATGACAAATGGATTGGGGTGGGGGGGAAGTGCGAAGCCGACGAAAGCCCCGACGAGTGCATGTTGCGCGAAGTCAAGGAGGAGACGGGACTCGCCGTAACTTCGTGGCGTTATCGCGGCATTGTCACTTTCATTTCCGACATCTGGCCATGCGAATACATGCACCTTTTTACAGCCGACCGATGGTTCTCAGGCAACTATCTGTCGACAGAGGACAATTCTTCGATGTTTTTGCCCGACTGCGATGAGGGTGTGTTGGAATGGATTGATAAAGAACGTCTTTTCGACCTTACCCTTTGGCCTGGCGACCGTATCTTCCTGCGTCTGATTATGGACCCGAAGCAGCCCTTTTTCTCTCTCAAACTAGTCTATAAGGGTGACAATCTTGTCGCCGCAAAACTCAACGGGAAGCCCATACCTACCACTGTGGACTGACAGCCCGTTTTCGTGGAAAGTATGCTGCCAGCGCAAAAACTGACTTTGAAATATTTAAGAAGGGAATATCTTATTAATGGTAAGCAGTTTATAATGAAGTAATATGGAATGTACAGGATAAAAAAAACGCCAAAGATTAATCTTTGGCGTTTTTTATTCCAACAGGAGGCTAATTTATTCGGCGTTGATGATGGCTTTGTGGACTGCGTTCCAGCCAGCAGCATTCAGACCCCAGTTGTTAGTGGAGTTCTTGTTACCCTGAACTCTCACTTTTCTTCTTTTTACCTTTTTGTTAGCGTTGATACCCATGATTCAGTATGTTAATTTGTTTTGTAATTTCTTGTTTTTTAAGTTTATACAAGTGTATTGCTTGTTGAAAACGTTTTGCAAAATTATATCAAAAAAATCAATCTGACAAATATTTTTTGTTTTTTTTGGAATAAATGTTGCAATGTCTTGGTTATGGACGTAAGTGCGGTAGTGTTGAACGGAGCAATAAGGCGGTTAATACCATCGTTTTTACCCTTCGAGGTGTTCTTTGCGCAGAAGGTCATTGACGGTCTTCACGGGGTTGAAGGTGGCCAGTGGCACCTCTACGAAAAGGGTAACCCATTCTGACATCGCACCGTTCCACAGGCCAGGCAACTCCTGCGATTTGACGGTCAATGCACCCTTGGTTTTTTTGCTGATAAAACCGGTTGCTGGATCGATGTAACGTTTCAGGTCGTAGCGGTTGCCACGATAGTCCTTGGTGCCGCATACCAGGTCGACGGGGTTGAAGTGGGTGGCAGAGTTCAGTATGTTCTCCTGCGACTCCTCCTTGCGGTTGATCTGGGCTGTCTCGACAATCTGAAGGCTCCTCTCCCTTTCGGTGCTTTTGGCGAAGAATGGGCCTCCGCCGGGCTCTCCCTGGTTCTTGACCATGCCGCAGATGCGGATGGGACGGTACAGGGCCTTGCGTAGTGCCTCCTTCCTTGCCTGAATGCCGTTGTGGTGCTTGACAGCGAAATGCAGCGTGTTGTTGATGAATCCTTCTATCTCATCCAGCTCCTTTTCCGACGGGTTTTTCTTGAGCTTCTCGATGTATTCAAACATCTTTGACTGCAAATCGAGCATCATGCCTGCCAATGCCTGTTTGTAGACAATGGTGGTATGTTTCATCCAGTCAGGTACGACGTTGTCGATATTCTTTATGTAGATGACATCGGCTTTGCACTCGTGGAGGTTTTCGATAAGTGCGCCGTGACCGCCTGGACGGAATGTCAGCTTGCCCTCATCGTCGCGTACAGGCACATTGTATTCGTCGACGGCGATGGTGTCGGTGTAATGCTTTTGTTCCGAGAATGTTATGTTTAGCTTTATGCCGAATTTCGTTTCGTATAATTCTTTCACCTCTGCCACTTTTTTGCGGAATAGGGGGCGGTGTTCGGGCGAAACGGTGAAGTGGATGTCCACAGTGTCGTCGCTGTTTCGGGCGTATGCGGCACCCTCAACGATATGTTCCTCGAGTGGAGTTCGAGGGGTGTCGCCATAGCGATGGAACTTGAGAAGGGCTTTCGGCAATGAACCATAACCCATGTATTGTTCTTTGAGCAAGTAGTTTATCACCGTAGTGAAGTCGCCACGGTCCATATAGTCGCCGAAGTCGAGGTGCGATTTCTCCATACATTCCTTCAGTTCCTCGAAGAATGCGAAGCTCCGGATGTGCTGCAGGAACTCTTTCACTGTGGGGAATTCCTTTTCGAAGTTGTGGGCCACTCCAAAATAGGTCGACGTAAACGAGTAAAGGTCTTTGAACATGCGTGTTGCGGCTCCCGAAGCGGGGACGAACTTCATAATCTTACGGCCTTTGGACATTTTTTTGTAGATGTCGGTGTAGTGGCTTATCTCTTTGTCGCTCAGTCGTATAATGCCTCCATTCTCCACTGTGGCGGCATCGATAAGTTTTGTTTTGGGGAATCCTTTACGGAAATTGTCGATTTGTTTCTCGACAATTTCTTCTGTAAGATTCATGCTTGCAATTTGTTGCAGGTCTTTTTTGCTGAATGTGTTCTTCATTTTTGCCGCTATGTTTTTGCCGCTTATCTGAGATCCTGTTTGATTTCCTTGTCAAGAATGATGGTGGCCTCTACCAGTTCGCCCTCTTTCAGACGAACGGTATTGCTGCCGTCGCGGTGGCAATAGTAGCGATCGGGTGTGATAATTGAGTCGTAGCCAGTTTCGTAAGTCGCTTGGACATTGAGTATGGCGGGAGCCTTGAATTCGGTCTCGAATATGCCTGCGGCAGAGGTGAGTCCCTCAGCGACGCCAAAACTGGTGTCGATGTCCAAAAATTTAACAAAAACGCCTGCCATTGGAGCTCTTGTCTCTTCATCTAGGACAGAAATCTTCACTCTGCAGGTCGTGTCCTTATCGCAGCTGTTGAAAAAACAAATTGATAATCCGCCCATTAAAATGAGGCATGTGAGTGCTAAAATTTTTTTCTTCATAAAAATCGTTTATTTATGTTCTGTTATGAAATTTTTAACTACTTTTGCAATGCAAAATTAATAATTTTAAATGGTATGAAAACAAAAAAATTCACTTTTCTCTTGCTTTTTTTTGCAACACTAGTCTCCTGTACAGCTCAAAATTCTAAAACACAATCTAATATGCCCGAAAAAAAATATCGTGTACTCATTGAAACGAGCCTCGGAAATATGACTGTAGAGCTCTATAATGAGACTCCAAAACACCGTGATAATTTCTTAAAGTTGGTAAAAGAGGGCTTTTATGATGGACTTCTTTTCCACCGTGTCATCAATAATTTTATGATTCAGGGTGGTGACCCCAACTCACGTGGTGCAGCCCCTGGGACCATGCTTGGCAACGGCACTCTTGGCTACACTGTGCCCGCCGAATTTGTGCAGGGGCTCATCCATAAGAAAGGAGCCCTGGCTGCAGCACGTCAGGGCGACCAGGTCAACCCTACTAAGGCCTCTTCTTCTTGCCAGTTCTATCTTGTCCAAGGCAATGTTTGGAAAGCCGAAGACCTTCAGCGTATGGGTATGCAGATGGGGCGTCAGTTCGACAAACAGCAAATCGAGACATACACCACAGTAGGTGGCACACCTCATTTGGACTATGACTATACGGTCTTTGGTCAGGTGGTAGAGGGTCTGGATGTGATTGACAAGATTGCCGCAGTCCGTTGCGGCCGTGGAGACCGTCCTATCGAGGATGTCACTATGAAGATTTCTGTAATAGACTAACCAAAAAAATAGTCGACGTTTTTTTCCATTACGTAACAGCCTAGAACGACGAATACTCCTAAAATCCATAAATCCGACAATCCGAACATCCAAAAATCCGAACATCCAATAATCCGAACATCCAAAAATCCGACAATCCGACAATCCGAAAATCCAAATATCCGAAAATCCAACAATCCGACAATCCAAAAATCCGAAAATCCGAAAATCCAAAAATCCAAATATCCGACAATCCGAATACTCCGAAAATCATAATACAATGCTAAAAGAGATAGAAGATTTTATCCGTGATATACAACTCGCTTCCATAGAGAAGTCGAATGATCGCGCACAGCAGGTAGAACAATTTAGAATCAAATATTTAGGCAAGAAAGGTGTCATTAGTGACCTCTTCGACAAATTCAAATCCGTTCCCAACGACCAGAAAAAAGAAGTAGGTCAAGCACTTAACCGTCTGAAAAATGCGGCGCAGGCTAAGATTGAAGAATTTAAGCAGACTGTTGAAAATAGCGAACAACAGTCTAGTTCCATGGATCTTACGATGCCTACAGACTACTCGTCTATCGGTAGCCGTCATGTGCTTTCGGTAGTCATGAACGAGATTATTGACATTTTCTCCCGTATTGGTTTTACTGTTGCCGAGTCGGTAGAGATAGAGGATGACTGGCATCTTTTCACAGCACTTAACTTTCCGCATGACCATCCTGCCCGCGACATGCAGGACACCTTCTTTGTTGAGAAGGGCGAAGGTATAGACGATGTGGCGTTGCGTACACACACCTCCTCGGTACAGGTTCGCGTGATGGAGAACAACAAGCCTCCTATCCGTATCATCGCTCCGGGTCGCGTGTTCCGCAATGAGGCAATCTCTGCCCGTGCCCACTGCATCTTCCATCAGGTCGAGGCCCTCTATGTGGACAAAAAGGTCTCTTTCGCTGATTTGAAGCAGACGCTGCTCTATTTTGCCAAAGAGATGTTCGGTGAGAATACGCAGATACGCCTCAGACCCTCCTATTTCCCCTTCACCGAGCCATCAGCCGAAATGGACATCTCCTGCAACATCTGCGGAGGCAAGGGTTGCAATATTTGCAAGGGTACCGGTTGGCTTGAGATTCTGGGTTGTGGCATGGTAGACCCCAATGTCCTGGCCTCCTGCAATATCGACCCCAATGAATATAGCGGTTTTGCCCTCGGTATGGGCGTGGAACGTATGGCAATGCTGAAATACCAGATACGCGACCTTCGCCTCTATTTCGAGAACGACCTCCGTTTTCTCCGTCAGTTTGAAGCCATAGTCTAATCTCGTTTTTTTTGAATATCTGCTTCATACCATGTCATTTATAGATATAGAGAACATGGAGTTTTACGCTTTCCACGGCTGTTTTGCCGAGGAGGCTGCTATTGGTACCCATTTTACAGTCGATTTGCGTGCCGAATTGGACACATCTCTTGCTCAAAAGACTGATAACATAGATGATACTGTCAGTTACCTGGATATTTACCAGCTGGTGAAGCGTCAGATGGAAATTCCGTCCCACTTGTTGGAGCATGTGGCCGAACGTATTGCCGTCGCCGTGCTGGAGAATTTCACGCCAATTCAGAATGTGCGTGTCAAGGTGACCAAGCTAAATCCTCCATTGGGAGGAAAGATGAGGGGCGTGAGCCTGACAATAGAAAAATCCCGTGTATGAAACACGGGATTTTTTTTTGATAGATATTTGATTCCATGGTTTTTGACTTTACAGTTTCCCATTGTCGAAGAAACTGTAGTAGTCGGGTCTGTTATCTTGGTTGATGCCAACGATTATGTGGTCTCTCAGCTTGATTCTAAGAATCTTACCTGCTTCTGCAATAGAGTTTGTCAGTTGCAGGTCTTTGGTGCTGGGAGTGAGGAATCCCGTAGGGTGATTGTGAGCCACTATAATGCTGACGGCATTCCACTCTAAAGCAGTTGAAAATATGCGTCTTATGTCCACGGCAGTCTCGTTGATACCTCCGATAGAAATCCTCTTCTTGAAGAGGATTTTATTTTTGGTATTCAGGTAGATGGCCCAAAATTCTTCGTGAGGAAGGTCTATCAGGGACGGTCCGATGTATTTGAAGGCCTCGTTGCTGTCGTTGCTGAAGTATTCTTTTTTGCTGTTTTGCTCGGTTAACATTCTGTAACCAAGCTCCAAAGCTGCTATTATTGTGACAGCCTTAGCTTCGCCGATGCCCTTGTAGGCTTTGGTTAGTTCCGACACTCCCTGCTTAGAGAGCAGAGAGAGGTCGTCGTTGTGAGCTTTAAGTATCTCTTTTGCAAGCTCCACAGAACTTTGCCCGACAGAACCGCTACCAATCAGTATGGCAATCAGCTCAGCGGTGCTGAGTTCCTTCTTTCCTTTGGCAATCAGCTTTTCACGGGGCTGGTCTTCTGATGACCAATCTTTTACGGTCAAATTTTTCTTTTTGTCGTTTTCGGGTGTCATCCCCAGTCCTGACTCTTCGTTCTCGTCGACTATTGTGTTTCCCATGTTTTATTTTTTTTGCAAAGATACAACTTTTTTTTAACATCGCTACAAGTACTGATTTTTAATATATTGTTTGTATTCCATATAGTAATTGTTGATTTTTTTCTGAAATATGTTGCCATGTCAATATTTTTGCTTATTTTTGCATGTTCAAAAAGTATACTAACAAAAATAAACTTTAACACGTAACACATGCAGAATAAAGGACTTATCAGATTTTTAGCGGTTGCCTTTTTGCTTGTTTGTTTGTTTCAATTGTCTTTTTCCTTTGCGACGAAGAAGATAGAAAACAAGGCTAAGGCTATTGCTGCAAATTATGTTGAGAGTGAGCAGGGCCAGAAAGATATTACGGCCTGCGTTAAGAAACACGGCATCAGCGATATGAGTGCCGCCGAACTTAAGAACATCACCTCCATTGTCACCGATTCTCTCCGTAATGCCAAGGAGACCTACTTTCTTGATTCCATGGCAAATGAGAAGATCTGGATTGGCTTTACCTACAAGAAGTGCCAGGCTCGCGAGATTAACCTTGGTCTTGACCTCAAGGGTGGTATGAACGTTATGCTTGAGGTTTCGACCGTCGACGTTGTCAGGGCTCTCGCCAACTACACGAATGATGAAACTTTCAACAAGGCTATCGACATGGCTCTCGAGCAGCAGAAGAAATCCGTCAACGAGGATTTCGTCAGCCTTTTCTATGATGCCATCATTTCCATCAAGCCCGATGTTCGTCTTGCAGGTTATTTCAGCAGCCAGCTTACTGGTACAACCCTTAATGACGATAACGCCACCATCCTTTCGAAACTGAAAGAGGAAACCTCGAGTGCATACGATAGAACTTATGAGATTCTCCGCAAGCGTATCGACAAGTTTGGTGTTGCCCAGCCCACCATCCAGCGTCTGCAGGCTTCCGAGCGTATCCTTGTCGAGCTTCCTGGTGTAAAGGATCCTCAGCGTGTCCGCAAACTTTTGAAGGGTACCGCTCAGCTCGAGTTCTGGGCCACCTATTCTGGTGACATGACAGACAGCCGTCTTGCTGCCGACTACAACCGCGTCGTTGGTTACCTTACTGCCACCGATGAGTATCTCGCATCTCGCGCCAACACTTCTGTCGACCAGGCCGAGGTTGAGAACGACACTGTTGCAGTTGAAGAGACTGTAGCCGACACCACCACCGAAGAGATTATTGAACCCGCTATCGACGAGACCGCACTGGATGCCCAGAGCGAAGAGTATAAGAAAGAGCATCCTCTGATGTCCCTATTCGCCCAGTGGGGTGGTTATAATGTATATCCTCCTGTGGTCTTCCGTGCCACCGAGGCCGATACCGCCACCGTCAACCGCATGATTGCCGAGGGTGTCCGCGCCGGTAAAGTAAACGCACGCGAAGTCAAATATCTCTGGTCGGTTAAGCCCATCGAAGAGAACTCCAATGTCTATGAGCTCTATGCCATCAAGATTGAGGACTTCGACCGCAACACCAATCTCCCCAAGGCCAAGTTGGACGGTAGTGTCATCACCGATGCCCGTCAGGACTTCAGCAATACCGACGGTAACGAGATCTCGATGACGATGAACTCTGAGGGTGCCCACTCTTGGAAGAACATCACTCACGACAATATCGGCAAGTGTGTCGCCATCGTCCTCGACGACCAGGTCTATTCTGCTCCCCGTGTCAACGGTGAGATTGCCGGCGGCCGTTCATCCATTACTGGTAGCTTCACACTTGATGAGGCAAAGGACCTTGCCAATGTCTTGAAGTCAGGTAAGCTTCCCGCACCTGCCCGCATCGTCCAGGAGGCTGTGGTAGGACCTTCCCTTGGTCAGGAGTCAATCCAGAAGGGTCTCATCTCCTTCATCCTTGCCTTCGTCATCGTTCTTATCTATATGGTGGTGTTCTACAACCGTGCCGGTTGGGTTTCGGTTGTGGCCCTCGTCACCAACGTCTTCCTGCTGATGGGTGTCCTCGCCTCGATAGGTGCTGTCCTCACCCTGCCGGGTATTGCCGGTATTGTGTTGACAATGGCAATGGCAGTCGACGGCAACGTTATTATATATGAACGTATAAAAGAAGAATTACGCGCGGGCAAGAGTGTACCCAACGCTGTCGAGGAAGGTTTCAAGAATGCAATGTCGGCCATCATCGACGGTCAGGTCACCACATTCCTCCTTGGTCTCGTGCTTATCATGTTCGGTTCCGGTACTATCCAGGGTTTCGCTGTTACGCTCTGTATCGGTATCGTCACCTCTCTGTTCACCAGTATCTTTATCACACGTCTTGTCATCGACTGGATGCTGAACCACAAGAAGAACCTCAACTTCTCGTTCAGCTTCACAGAGAACTTCATGCGCAATGTCCATATCGACTTCCTTGGCAAGCGCAAGGTGTTCTACATCATCGGTATCTGCGCTATTGTGATTTGCTTCATCGGTATCTTTGGCCGTGGACTCGGCATGGGTATTGACTTCACTGGTGGTCGCACCTATGTGGTCCGTTTCGACCAGGATGTCAATGTCGTTGATGTCCGTTCAAGTCTCTCCAATGAGTTTGATGAGGCTCCCGAGGTCAAGTCGTTTGGTCCTAGCAACCAGGTGAAGATTACCACCAACATTGTGGCTGAGGACTACTACGATGCTTACCGTGCTGCACACAACCTCACTGCAAAGGATACCATCACCGACGAGATGGTCATCAATGAAAAACTCTATGCCGGTACCAAGCAGTTCTTCGGCAAGTCCGATGATGGCAAAGAGATTACCATGCGTCAGTTCTCAGATGCAGATGTTTATCCATACGGTATCATTCAGTCCGAGCAGGTCGAGGCTACCATGGCAACTGACATGAAACGTTCCTCCATTCTCGCTGTCCTCGGCGGTCTGCTTGTCATCTTCGCCTACATCGGTATCCGCTTCAAGAGCTGGCGTTTCGGTGTCGGTAGTGTCGCCGCCTTGGCTCACGATACCATCCTTATCATTGGTCTTTTCGCTCTGCTTCGCGGATTGTTGCCGTTCAGCCTTGATGTCGACCAGTCGTTCATCGCTGCCGTGCTGACGATTATCGGTTACTCAATCAACGCCACCGTGGTTATCTTCGACCGTGTGCGTGAGAACCGCAACCTCTATCCCAAGCGTACCCTCGTCGAGCACATGAACGATGCCATCAATGCCACTTTGGCACGTACCATCAACACTTCGGGTACCACATTCTTCACCCTGCTTATGATGTTCATCTTCGGTGGTGAGGTAATCCGTGGTTTCATCTTCGCCCTCTTGATTGGTGTCATCTGTGGTATGTTCTCGTCGGTGTGCCTTGCTTGCAACATCGTCTACGAGGTCAGCAAGAAGCGCGAGGAGAAGAGACTTCTTGCCCAGAAGGGAAATAAATAATTAATGATTCTACTATATATATAGGCAAATGAACATTTGGTCATTAATCATCGCCGCAGCACTTTTCCTGTTGCCCAGTCTTCTTTCCGGCAAAAGCAAAGCCGGGAAGAAGGCTGCGCCTGTGGCGCCCATGCCAGAGGATGACTTCCCCGTCGAGGAGGAGGAGCCTCATTTCATGGGAGATGATGACGAGTCTCTCTTCGACGATGATAAGGAGAGTGCCGTCTCTGACGATTTGGGTCAGCCTGTTTTCAGCTATGAGACCGTCGATGCTGTCGAGTCAAAGGACATTGTCGAAGAAAAAGTCTCTCCAGAGGGAAACGGGGTGTCGTTTAAATTCGATGAGATTGATACCATGCCTGTTGCTGTTCTTGACGAAGACTTTGACCTGCGCAAAGCGGTGATATACCAATCCATAATGCAGCGTGTCAGTGCATAGTACTTCGCCGATATTCTACTGAAACAAATAAATTAAATAATTAATCAAAAACAACTTAGTATGTTCAAAAAGGTACTATTAACAATTGGGCTGCTATTGATTGCTCAAATGGCGGTCTTCGCACAGGGTACCATGAAAGGTCAGATCACCGATGCCAAAACCGGTGAAGGCCTCATTGGTGCCAACGTTGTCGCGAAGCAGGATGGCCAAATCATGGGCGGTGGCCGTACCGACTGGGAAGGTAACTACACCATCAAGGGCCTTCAGGTCGGCAAGTACGAAATCGAGGTTTCGTATATGGGCTACACTACCGTCAAAACTGAAATCAATGTTAAGGCTTCGGGCTTTACAGTCTACAACGAGAAGCTTGAGAAGTCTGGTGGTATCCAGATGAAAGAAGTCGTTGTCAAGGCTCAGAAAGTCCCAGTCATCGACATTGGAGCGCCGGAATCCGGTACTCGTCTCTCTGCCGATGACATCGGAAAGATGCCTGCCAACTCGGTCGACGGTATCGTCGCTGCAGTTGCCGGTGTCGGTTACAGCGATGGAGGAACAGGCTCCGCTCGTGGTGAGGATGGTATGGTCACCCAGGTGGGTGGCGTCCGCACCCGTACTGGTGTCAATGTGCCTAAAGAGGCTATTGCCGAAATCCAGGTCGTCCTCGGTGGTACACCTGCTTCCATTGGTGAAGCTATCGGTGGTACCCAGATTATCACACTCAAACCGCCTTCGACAAAATTCCAGGGCCTTTTGAAGTATGAGACCTATCTTGACTATCGACTCTCCAACTCCCTCGTTGTTTACCTTACCGGTCCCGTTGCCATGACATCCATCAAGGACGAGCAGGGTAACCCCACAGGTAAGCGTACCCTCATCGGTTTCCGCTTCACCGGTACTGGTTCTTACAGCAAGTTTGCATACTATCGCCCGAGAGACGGTCGTTACCAGGTTGTTAACGACGACAAGGTCATGGAGATTGAGGCTAAGCCTATCGACTTCGACCCCGTGACTGGTACTGTCAACTACACTGCCGAGTATCTCCGCAACAGCGATTTCGTTGAGATTGCGCGTCCCAACAGCCGCAACTATTATTCGTCAAAACGTTCTAAAGAGGACATTGGCGACTTTGGCAGATACTCCATCGCCCTGCAGGGTGCTCTCGACTTCCGTTTCACAGAGCTTACCTCTCTCGTCCTCACTGGCGAGTTCGACTATTCGTATGCTCCCAGCGCAAGCTTGAGCTACTTCCCCCTTAACTTGCACAATGCTGCTAACGGAGTCCAGAGGTATAACAACTTGGTCCTCACTGCCGACTTCACCCAGCGTTTCAAGGATCCCGAGCCTGTGAAGGATGCCTCCAACCCTGATGCAAAGTCTGAGCCTGCTGTCTCGAAGGTGATGTACAACATTACTGCCATGTACAACAGAGAGACCTCCAAATCTTATAATGAGAAGTTTGGTGACAATCTTTTCCAATATGGTCACATCGCCACATTCGACAGATCGCAGTCTCCTTCCTACGAGTTCGTAAGCAATTACAACTATCGTGGCACTGAGATGCCTGCGTACGTGCAGAACGGCTGGATTGAGAATGTTGAGAATTTCCGTCCCTCGGAGTTCAACCCCATCCTCTCCAACTACACCTCACAGCTTTTCAATACTCCTGCCCTTGCTCCCATGCTGAGCACATTTGACGGAATACTTCAGTTCAATGGTCTTGTCAACGGTACCACTTTACCTTCGGTTTATGGTCTTTTCAGCAATGTTGGTGTTCAGAGTTCCAGCTATGCAAAACAGGAGAATAACTATTACTATGTTCAGGCCAAGGCCGCTGCCACCGTCAAGGGTCACGACCTTGAGATTGGTTTCCAGTATGACCAGTATACCTCTGCTTACTATGGTCTGTCGGCCTACTCACTCTGGACCCTCATGCGTAACAACGCCAATGCACATATCTCGCAGCTGAACTACAACAAGCCTATCGAGAATTTTGACGGTTCTAACCTCTATGTCACCTACGAGCGCCTTATCAGCGGTGAGCAGACACATTTCTCCGAGTCCATGCGTAATGCCCTCGGTCTTGATGTTAATGGTACCGACTGGCTCGACATCGACCGTTATGATCCGAGTTTCTACAGCATCGACATGTTCTCTGCCAAGGAGCTGTTCAACAGTGGTAACCAGTATGTGAGCTACTATGGTTATGACCATACTGGCGAGAAGTACAGAAGCAGTACCTGGAGCCTTGAGGATTTCTTTGATCCCAAGAGCAAAGGTCATGAGAACTATCAGTATCTCCCTGCCTTCTCACCCATCTACGCTGCTGGCTACATCCAGGATAAGTTCTTCTTCCAAGACCTCATCTTCAACGTCGGTGTCCGTGTTGACTACTTCGACGGTAACCAGATGGTCCTTAAAGACCCCTATCTGCTTTATGAGTCTTACACCGTTGGTGACCTCCGTCAGAGCGGACACCCCGCTTTCTCCACTGGTCTTGAAGGTGAAGTTTTCCCCGGTGGTGTACAGGACGACTGGGTAGTCTATGTCGACGATGCCGGTTCCGACAGCCCCACCATCAAGGGTTATCGTAATGGAAGCATCTGGTACGACAAATATGGCGTACAGGTTTCTGCTGCTAGCGAGATTAAGGGTGAATCCGGTCACCCCACACCTTTCCGTACCAAAGGCAGCGGTGGTGGTCAGGAGATTGCCACCAAGGGTAATGGCTCTGGCAACAACATCTCTGATAAGTCTTTCAAGGACTATGATCCTCAGATTGTTGTGATGCCTCGTATCGCTTTCTCATTCCCTGTCAACGACATGTCTCAGTTCAAGGCCAACTACGACATTATTGCTCGTCGTCCCTCCTCGGGATGGCAGGCCGATTATCTGAGCTATCTCTATATGAACCGTGTTACCGGTACTATCAGCAATCCTGACTTGAAGCCTGAGAAGATCACCAACTACGAACTTGGTTTCCAGCAGGCTCTTAACAAGGACAAGACCGCTGCTCTCAGTATCTCAGCTTACTACAAGGAGACTCGCGACCTTATCCAGGTTGTCCAGTACGAAGGTGCTGACCCGAAGGATGGCTACTATTCCTACGGTAATATCGACTTCAAGACTATCAAGGGTTTCTCTCTGTCGTTCGATATGCGTCAGAGCAAGAATGTCCGTATCAACGCCAACTACACTCTTCAGTATGCCGAGGGTACTGGCTTGTCAAACACTACTATGACCGAGCTCATCAAGGAAGGTTACACAACCCTCAAGATGCTTAACCCCATTGGTGATGACCGCCGTCATGAGTTCAAGGCCAACGTCGACTACCGTCTCGGTAAAGAAGAGGGTTGGCATTATTCGCGCACTGTCAAGGACAAAGATGGCAACCCCCGCAAGAAAGATGTCTACCCATTCCAAAACGTAGGTATCAACTTCCTCGCCGTTGCCCAGTCTGGTCGTCCTTACACACGCCAGTTCAGCAACACCCAGCAGACCATCGTGGGTAGCTACCGTGGTGCACGTCTCCCCTGGGGATTCTACTTCAATGTTGTTGTCGACAAGACATGGCCCATCGAGGTTAAGACTGGCAAACGTACACGTCAGACCATGCTTAACGCAGCTGTTACTGTCAACAACCTGTTTGACATCCGCAACGTCACTGGAGTCTTCTCCGTCACCGGCAACCCCTCCGACAATGGTTACCTCACCGACCCCGAGACCCAGGCTCTTATCAACCAGTATCTCGATCCGCAGTCGTTCCGCGACATGTACACCATCATGCTCGCCAACGGCAATTGGAACTGGTCCAGCCCAAGATCTATCCGTCTGACGCTCTCCTACAGTTTCTAATCTGTTAACCGCGAAAAATCATATTGAAATGAAAAATATATTTGTAAAAACAGTCTTTATGGCTTTGCTGTTCTCATCCGCGATGGGGACAGCCATGGCGCGCGAGTGTACTGTATGCAAGAAGAATTCCCCGACGAAGTCTTCTGTACAGTCCAAGGCCGCTGCGTGCAAAAGAGCACAGAGTACTGCTGAGCTGAACATCAACAATGTCCGGGCCCTCATCAACGGTTACGGTAACATGTGGTATGATGGCAGTATCTCCCAGTACCATATCCCCAAAGACGGTACTTCGACTCCACTTTATTGCGCCGCCCTTTGGATTGGTGGTACCGACGTTAACGACCAGCTTCGTCTTGCCGCTCTTCGTTTCGGTCAGAATGGTGACGACTTCTGGCCCGGTCCCCTTACCGTAGACGGTTCCGCCGACGTCACCGTCGAGGTCTGCAACTACTATGACCGTCACTACAAGATTACCCAGGCTGATGTACAGAACTTCATGGCTATGTTCGACTACACCCAGGAGCCTCCCGTCCAGAAGGCCAACTTCGACGAGGCTGCCATTGCCCAGGTTATTAAAGAGTGGCCTGCCCACGGTAATTTTGCCAATCAGTCACATTACCTCGCTCCTTTCTTCGATGCCGATGGTAATGGTGAGTACGACTGGCGTGCTGGCGACTATCCCTACTACGATTTCGACAACAAGCTTTGTCCTCGTACCCTGAAAGCCGCCCTCAAACCCGGTGAACGCTACACTCCTTTCCCCACCATGGAGGATAGCCTTGGCATCGTCAAGAAAGGTACCGGTCTTCTTTCCGACCAGGTCCTCAAGGGCGACCAGACTATTTGGTGGGTCTTCAACGATATGGGTAATGCCCATACCGAGTCCCACGGTCAGCCCATTGGTCTCGAAATCCGCGCACAGGCTTTCGCCTTCTCGACCAACGACGAGATCAATAACATGAGCTTCTACACCTACGAGATTATCAACCGTTCCACCTACGAACTCCGTAACACCTATTTCAGCCAGTGGGTCGACCCAGACCTTGGTTATGGCTATGACGACTTCATTGGTTGCGACGTCAAGCGTGGTCTTGGCTACTGCTACAATGGTAAGGATATCGATGGTCCTGGAACAGGTTCTTACAGCGGCATTCCTCCCGCAGTAGGTATCGACTTCTTCCAGGGTCCCTACATGGATCCCGATGGTATGGATAATGCCAAGATTGATATCGCCAAGATGCGTCTTTACTATCCTGCCCAGCTTGCTAAATATTGGATTGATGAGGCTCGTGGCTATGACACCATCCGTCTCACCGACGATGCCGACCTCTATTACACTCCTGCCAATGCTTGGTATTTCAAGCAGAACGACTCTATCGGTAACTGCGCCATCAACGGTGTGAACTTCGGTAACGGCATCGTTGACGATGAGCGTTTTGGTATGCGTCGTTTCGTCTACTACGAGAACAGCTCAAACAATATCAACGGTGAGCCCGAGAAGGCAACCGACTACTACAACTACCTTCAGGGTTTCTGGAAGAACGGTGCACACATGAAGTTTGGTGGCAACGCCATCACTTCCACTTCTGGTGCTTCCGATATTCCTTGCGACTTCATGTTCCCTGGCGACAGCGACCCGCTCCACTGGGGTACCAATGGTGTTGTTCCCGATCAGCAGTATCATCCCGATGACTGGACCGAGGTTACCTCTGGCGACAACGTAAGTCCTGGAGACCGTCGTTTCATGCAGTCCGCTGGTCCTTTCGTCCTGAAACCTGGTGCTGTCAACTACATTACTGTAGGTATTCCTTTTGCACAGGCTCCCTCTGGCAACCGCTGGAGCTCGGTTGAGCTTCTCCGTCAGATTGATGACGTTTGCCAGTCACTTTTCGAGAACTGCTTTAAGGTTCTTGATGGCCCCGAGGCTCCTACAATGACCGTTCAGGAGATGAACAACGAGCTTTTCCTCTACCTCACCTACGAGAACGAGGCTTCCAACAACTACTGCGAGCGTTATGACGAAGAGGATGCTTCTATCCTCAAGTCTTACCCCGATGAGGCTCGTCGCTACAAATTCGAGGGTTATCAGATCTATCAGCTCGTCGATGCCAACGCCTCTGTCGCTGACATTGGAGATGAGACCAAGGCTCGTCTTGCTTTCCAGTGCGATATCGAGAACTATTATGATCAGTATATTGTTGATTCCAACTCATCCACTCATAAGCTTGACTCCACTCTCAACGACAACCCGACCACTCCTATCGGACGTCTTGTCAACTACACTCCCAACTCGGCAACAGGTCTCCTCACCGCAAAGATTATGGTTGATGGTGCCAACAAGGGTATCCAGCATGTTTTCCGCGTGACCACCGACCTTTTCGCTAATGGTACTAACACCTCTCTTGTAAACAACAAGGAGTACTATTTCATCTGCATTGCTTACGCTCACAACCGTTTCAAAGAGTATTCTCAGAACGACCCCGCCAAACTCGATGGCCAGAAGGAACCCTATCTTGCCGGTCGTAAGAACGAGTGGGGTGGAACCATCACTCCTGTTGTAGGTATTCCTCATAATCCTTCATCGGAGAATGGCGGTACCGTTGTCCAGGCCACCTTTGGCATGAGCCCTAACATCAAACGTCTTGATGGTTATGGCAATGGCGGTAACGTCCTGCGTCTCACCTCCTCATCCATTGCTTCCCTCATGGGCGAGAAAGGCCAAGAGGCTAAAGAACCTGGTCTGTTCAAGGACAATATCAACGACATGGGTACTTATTTCCATAGCATGAGCAATCCCTGCATCATCACTGAGCCAGAGTATGAGCAGAACTATGGTCCTCTTAATGTCCGTATCATCGACCCGCTCAATATTAAGGAAGGTACATTTAATATCCGCTTCACTGGTGCTACCAGCGATGACCGTTGGATTCTCACCCGCGCTGACGGCAAGCCTCTCTTTGACGATGTTATTGCCGATACAGCCGACTTTGTCATCGGACGATACAATGAGCAGATTTTCCTCGACCTCGGTATTGCAATTGCTATCTCCAATCCCAAGTCCATTGCTTCCGAACTTATTGTCAATGGTAAAGATGTCAACGGTGGTATCATCTATGACGGTGTCCTCCTCTCTTCGAGCATGACTTTCGCCGACAATAATCATCAGTGGCTCTCAGGTATACCCGATAACGACAATACCTTCCTCTCTAACTGGATCCGCAGCGGTTCACAGTATGCAGAGCACAATCGTTCCGACTTCAATGGTTCTACCAGTGATATTAATGAATACGAGGAATACCTCGATGAGGACTACTACAAAGAGGTTACTTCCAACCAGGCCAACCGTCCTCCAAGCCTCTATGCTGTCGACAAGTATCAGGTGTTTGAGAAAGTCGTTGGTGGTCTCTGGGCACCCTACGGTCTTGTTTCCACTCGCGAGTATCATCCTGGTTTCTCGTTCCGTTACTATCTTGCCAACCAGGCAACCCTCGACTCGGTTTATGCTACTTCGCTGACTCGTAAGAGCTATATTGCTAACCTTCGTCAGACTATTGTCCACACCAACAACAAGTCGCTTATGTTCAACGACTTCTCGAAACTTCCCAGTGTCCGCATCGTTCTCACTTCAGACCAGAGCAAGTGGACCCGTTGTCCGGTTATCGAGATGTGTGATGACTACACTCAGTCTGAAGGCAATGCTCACCGCTTCCAGCTTCGTAAACACAAATCCATCGACAAGTATGGTAACACCAGTGATGCAACCGGTGCATCCAACAATCCCAACGATGCCAACTATATAGCTGAATACGGTATGGGCTGGTTCCCTGGCTATGCTATCAACCTCACCACTGGTGAGCGTCTGAATATCATGTACGGTGAGGATTCGCGTTACGTCCAGTTCAATGGTCGTGACATGATGTGGAACCCTGTTTCGACTTCCATGATTGGAACCTCCAACTATGTTATCGGCGGACGTCACTACATCTACGTCATGAATGCCATCTCTCAGGACTTCCCGCGCTACCACGCCATCAGCACCTCTTCAGACTTTATCACTTCCCACTATTCGTCGCCTTCCTACGACGCCGGCCGTTGGGCAGAGAAGATGCTGAGATCTTTGGATCACTTCTTCGAGAACCCCTACAAGCAGGGTACCAACGAATACAACCGTTACTGGGATGAGTTCAATAATGGTCTGCTCCGTGCCGACGGTGCTACCGCTGTTGTTCCTATCCGCGACTCGGCTGCATTCCTCTATTCAACAGTTGCTTGGGTCTCCATGCCACTTGTCACTGAATCCATCGACAATCCTGTCAATATTCCTTGCGATGTCACCATCGACATTGATGTCAACACACCTTATGGCCGCTACCTGAGCGACAACCAGACAACTCGCAAGAATGCCGGTGCTGACGATATCAATGACAACAATCCTATGTATCAGTTCCGACTGACTCCTGACATTGTCACCCTTACCAACCAGGCAAACGGCGACAATGCACGTCAGAGCTACAAAGATTCTATCATGGATGCCATCAATGTGGTACCTAACCCCTATTACAGTTATTCCGCCTACGAGACTCAAAGTCAGCTCGAGACGAAAGTCCGCTTCATCAATGTGCCTGGCAATACCACCATCAATATCTACACTGTCGATGGTACCCTTGTCAGAACAATCCGCAACACACGTTCAGACATGACCACCCAGGATTGGGATCTTCACAACCACAATGGTATTCCTATCGCTGGTGGTATGTATCTGATACATTTCAGCACTCCTGGCATAGGTGAGCGTGTTGTCAAATGGTTCGGCACTATGCGTCCTGTCGATATGAGCGGCTTCCAGTTCTAATTATTCATTAACTTTTAAACTTAGACAGAAATGAAAAGAATATTAAGTATACTGGCTGTAATGGTCCTCACTGTAGCGATGTCGGCCCCACTGTTTGCAGGCAACGACAATCGTCGAGGAACGGCAGGTGCTACTGAGCTTCTCATCAATCCCTGGGCACGCAGTTCCAGCTGGGGTGGCATCAACACCTCCTGTGCACGTGGCATCGATGCATTCTTCAGCAACATTGCCGGTCTCTCCTTTGTCGAGAATATGGAGTTCACCTACTCACATGCCGTTCTCAACGGTGGCCGTTCCGGTCTGAATAGCGGTGCATCCCTCAATACTTTTGGTCTTGCTCTTCGCCTTGGTGAAGCAGGTGTTTTAGGAGCCTATGTTATGACAATGGGCTTCGGCGACATCTACGTCACCACTGTCGAGAGTCCAGAGCCTGGTAGCAACGGTACAATGTCACCCACATTGATGAACCTTAATGTGGCTTACTCCTATTCGTTCACCAACTCTATTCATGGTGGAGCAGTACTCAAGGTTATCACCGAGTCAACCGACAACGTCAGTGCCACTGGCGTAGCCCTCGATGCTGGTATCCAGTATCAGACTGGAGAGAACGATGAGCTCAAGTTCGGTATCTCGCTCAAGAATATCGGACCCTCCTTGAGTTTTGGTGGTACAGGTATGGCCTTCACAACTAACAACAATGCCGGCAATTCGATGACTGTTGAGTTTCGTGCTTCTGAGATGGAGCTTCCCACCCTTCTCAATATTGGAGCTTCCTACGATTTCCTTTTCGAGAAATGGAATCAGCGCCTCACTCTCGCTGCAAACTTCACCTCCAATGCTTTCTCGCGCGACAACTTTGGTCTTGGCTTTGAGTACTCGATGCTCGACCGTTTCCAGGCCCGTGCTGCCTATGTCTACCAGACTGACATCTTCGACGATGACAATCGCGTAACAGCCAACACAGGTCTCTCTGCCGGTGCCTCGTTCATTATTCCTCTCAAGGATGATGGCAGTCGCAGCATCTCACTCGACTACTCGTACCGCAGTGCAGCCGTCCTCAAAGGCACTCACGCTTTCGGAGCCACCTTCAAGTTCTAAACAGAATTGAGACATATTAAAAGTATGGAAAGGTCTTAATCCAGGACCTTTCCTACTTTTTACGTCTTTTATTAACTGAACACTAATTTAAATAAAAAACTGTAAAAATAAACATGTCTGAAATAAAATACTATAGCGAGGAGGGACTTCAGAAGCTTCGTGATGAGTTACATCATCTTATTGCTTTCGACCGTCCTGCCGCAGCCGCTGCCATTGCCGAGGCTCGCGACAAGGGTGACCTCTCCGAGAACGCTGAATACGATGCTGCCAAAGAGGCTCAAGGTCATCTGGAGGCACGTATCTCCAAACTCCAGGAATTAATAGCCAACGCCCGTCTTCTCGACGAGTCAAAGATTGACACTTCCAAGATTCTTCTACTCTCCAAGATTACCATCAAAAACACGAAGAACAACATGAAGCAGGTCTACACCATCGTTCCCGAGAGCGAAGCCAACCTTAAGCAGGGACTTATCTCTGTCTCGTCGCCCTTTGCACAGGCTTTTCTGGGCAAGAAGGCTGGCGACAAGGTCGATGTCGTGGTTCCTGCTGGCACCATGAATTTTGAGATCCTCTCCGTCGAGCGATAGCTCGTCGACGTCTTAATTATTCTACAATCGACAGTTATTTATCAACTATCAATCATTTCAAATGCCCAGTATATTTTCACGCATTGTGGCAGGTGAGATACCCTGCTATAAGGTTGCCGAGACCGACGATTTTCTCGCCTTTCTCGATGTCAATCCTGTTGTCAAGGGTCATGTCCTCTGCATACCCAAGAAAGAGGTGGACTATATTTTTGACCTTGACGATGAACTTTTTGTCAATCTCCACCGCTTCTCGCGCCGTGTAGCCATAGGACTCAAGAAGGTTTGCCCCTGCATCAAGGTGGGCGTGGCTGTTGTAGGCATTGATGTGCCGCATACCCACATTCATCTTATGCCTTTGAACAAACCAGGCGACCTCAATTTCGGTCATCATATCAAGATGGAGCCGGAAGAGATGAAAGCTCTTGCTGCCGAGATTGCTGCCGCTATCGAGTAGCGGTAACTCTGTCAAGATAAAACAGAAGAGCGGTGCAAGGCCAAATGCTTTGCACCGCTCTTTTCATGAATGTACAGGTTTTGTTTGTAGAGGTTTAGTTGTTGTATACAAACTGACCGTGTTCGCTGCTGACGGTGACCTGGGCCTTGTCGTATTCCTCACAGCGGCCGATAATGCGTCCATCGATGTTGAAACTGCGTGCAATGTCGATAATGCCTTTGGCGGTAGCCTCATCGGTATATATTTCCATGCGGTGACCCATATTGAAGACGGTGTACATCTCTCTCCATTCGGTACCGCTTTGCTCTTGAATGAGGCGGAAGAGGGGAGGAACGGGGAAGAGGTTGTCTTTCACCACATGAAGCTTGTCGATGAAGTGCAGAACCTTGGTTTGGGCGCCGCCGCTGCAGTGAATCATGCCGTCGATTTTTGGGCGGTATTCGTCAAGCACGCGGCGAATCACGGGCGCATAGGTGCGAGTGGGGGAGAGGACCATCTTGCCGGCATCCACCCCTTCAACCTCCGTTGTGTCGGTAAGTCGCTTGTGTCCGCAGTAGACCACTTCGTTTGGCAGGTTGTGGTCGTAACTCTCGGGGAATGTCTCGGCGTAATATTTTGAGAAGACATCGTGACGTGCCGAGGTGAGGCCGTTGCTGCCCATGCCTCCATTGTATTCTGTCTCATAGCTGGCTTTACCAAACGAGGCCAGACCTACTATGACGTTGCCAGGCTTGATGTTGGCGTTGTCCACCACATCGGAGCGTCGCATACGGGCGGTCACTGTGCTGTCGACGATGATGGTGCGTACCAGGTCGCCGACATCGGCGGTCTCGCCACCCGTCAGGGTGATGCCGATGCCAAGGTCGCGCATCTGCTGGAGGAACTCTTCGGTGCCGTTAATCACGGCACTGATAACCTCGCCGGGTATGAGTTTCTTGTTGCGTCCTATGGTGCTGCTGAGCAAGATGTTGTCGACGGCGCCTACGCAGAGCAGGTCGTCGAGGTTCATCACCACAGCATCGATGGCAATGCCTTTCCATACGCTCAGGTCGCCAGTCTCTTTCCAGTAGAGGTAAGCCAACGAAGACTTTGTGCCGGCCCCGTCGGCGTGCATGATGTTGCAGTACTTGTCGTCGCCACCAAGAATGTCGGGGATTATCTTGCAGAAGGCTTTAGGAAACAGGCCTTTGTCGATGTTTTTTATGGCGTTGTGGACATCTTCTTTTGCGGCAGAAACTCCGCGTAGGTTATATTTGAGTGGCATATTGGTTTTGCAGTTTTTGGTTTTTTGGGAGTGGAAATTGGAATGCAAAAATACTATTTTTTTGCTAATTGTAGAAAAAAATGTATTTTTGTACTCTGTGAGTAGTGGAAATAGTTGTTGTATGGCATTGCTATACAGTCTCTTGTTTTTCTGGTGCTTGCAGTGCATATTTTGTTGTGACACTATTTGAAGTGTTGCAGCGTTCCAGTTCTTCTTTGTTATTGTTGTTTAATTCCATAACGAAATGAAAATTCTTTCCAAATTCAAAGTACGCCATGTTGCCGACGAGGATATCGTACTGCTCCAAGGTCGTAATCCCGGTGATATGACCACCGTTATTTCCCTCAATCCTACATCTCTCTATCTGTGGAACGAGTTGTTGGGACGTGATTTCGAACTGGCTGACGTGAGCCGGCTGCTCCTCGACCGTTTCGATGTCGACGAGGCCACGGCCACTGCTGATGCCCAGAAATGGGTTGACACCCTCAAACAGCATAACATTATCGAAGGTTGAACTGTCCGATGAATTCACAGCAGTCGTTTTGTATGTCATTAGGTGGGCACGTTGTTGGTGTCGAGGGCGACGAGGTTGCTTTCTTTACCAACAATGAAGCCTATACACGTTTTGCAACCGATGCTGCACCCCAATGGGTAGTCCGTTTCGGGTGCGATGTCAGCCTGCCGTCGGAACAGGCTACGTTGCTCAACAGTTTCGTTTTCCAGGAGATTAATAGTCGTTGTCTCTTTCATGTCGACGGCGACCTCTACAGTTTCACCATGCTTCCCGATGGTGAGGGTTCCCCACTGGCTATTATGAGCTACCGTCGCGGCAGTTCTGTTGTCGAGTCCACTTTAATCCCCGACCGCAACGCCCTGCGTTTTGCGATGTGGTTTGCAGTTGGATTGCTTGCCACCCCTTCGAGGCTCACTTTTGTCCATTCGTCAACCATTGTCCACCAGGGCAAGGCTGTGCTCTTCCTCGGCGAGTCAGGTACAGGCAAGAGTACCCACACACGCCTATGGTTAAACCATATCGATGATGCCCGTCTGCTGAACGACGACAGCCCGATGATAAGGCTTTTCAAGCCGAAGAATAGAGATGGCGTTCACGCCAATGGCGAACAAGACCTTCTGGTGGCATACGGCTCGCCGTGGAGCGGCAAGACGCCCTGTTTTGTGCCACGTTCCTTTCCTGTGGCTGCCATTGTGAGGTTGTCGCAAGCACCCTACAATGCCATCCACCGCCTATCCACTACACGTGCTTTTGCGGCCATTCACCCTTCGTTGCCGCCGGCCCTGGCACAGGACGATTACTACACAGACTATCTGATGGAAATACTCTCGGGCATCATCTCGTCAGTGCCGGTCTATCACCTTGAGTGCCTTCCCGATGCCGATGCGGCAAGGCTGAGCTGCAACACAATCTTCCTCGCCAATGGATAGTCATCGAATAATCATTCCCAACAATGCTGAGAGTTTTGTTGTCGAAGAGATGCGTGACCGGTTAAGTCAGGGACTGACGGTGCGCATATCCTTCGGCGGTAGCAGCATGCTTCCGCTCATCGATGGACGCTCCGACATCATACAGCTAGAGCCTTTGCGCGACGAAATGCGGGTTGGCGACATCTATCTTTTTCTATTCGAAGGTCAATGCGTTGTCCATCGCCTGATGGGCATCGAAGGTGACGTGATGGTCTTCCGCGGCGACAACTGTATGCGCAAGGAGCGTGTGGGACGCAATGATGTGTTGGCCCGCCTGAAGGTCGTGGAGCATGGCGATGGCAGCCAGGACGATTGCGACTCGGTGTCGTGGCGCCGCCGCTCACGGTGGGTGGTGAAGAGGCGTTCGCTCATCAACGCTGTCCGCATTCTTCTCTCACGCCGCAATCGCAGATGGATGCGCTGGCTCTATTTCGCATTCCTTCTCATCTTGATGTGGGCGCCGATGGGCTTCACCGGTCTGCCCCTCAACAATTTTGTTTTTGGTATCCGTCTCGACCACCTACTCCATGCCTCGGTTTACCTGCCAAGTGCCTTTTTCTTGATGGATTTCCGTTTTTTGAGCCGCCGAGGGCGTAATCCCAATGCGGCAGTGTGGCTGATGGGTGTTGCCGTGAGTGTCGTCACCGAGTCGGTGCAATATCTGCTGCCCTATCGGGGTTTCGACATCAATGACCTCATAGCAAACTTTTTGGGCGTCACTTTGGGCTGGGTTATTATTCGCCTGTTGAAAAAATAATCCTCGTTCAATCAATACATTGCCATCGCAAGCAGCTGTTAGTTGCTTGCGATTGGATTATTTTTAGTATTTTTGCAAATTCTTTAACAGTTTTTTCACTTATGACAGACACGCTTGTTATTACACCGACATACAACGAAAAAGAGAATATAGAAAAGATTATCCGCAAAGTTTTCTCGCTCGAGAAGGAGTTCCACATGCTTATTGTCGAGGACAACTCTCCCGACGGCACTGCCGACATCGTCAAGAGGCTGATGCAGGAGTTCCCCGACCGGCTCTTTATCAAGGAACGCAAGGGCAAGCTTGGCTTGGGCACCGCCTATCTCGACGGTATGCGCTGGGGCAACGAGCACGGCTACGACTACATGATAGAGATGGATGCCGACTTCTCGCACAATCCCGACGACCTTATCCGCCTCTACGATGCCTGCTCGTCAGGCAAGGGCGACGTCGTTGTCGGCAGCCGCTATGTCGATGGCAAGATAAGCGTTGTCAACTGGCCCATGGGGCGACTGATGATGAGCTACTATGCCTCGAAGTATGTGCGTCTTGTCACTGGCATGAAGGTGTGCGACGCCACGGCAGGTTTTGTCTGCTGGAGCCGCCGTGTGCTGGAGAAGATGAAGTTCGACAAGGTCAAGTTTGTCGGCTATGCCTTCCAGATAGAGATGAAGTACACCGCCACCCGCCTGGGCTTCAAGGTCTATGAAGTGCCCATCATCTTCACCGACCGCGTCCTCGGCACCAGCAAGATGAGCATGAAGATCTTCAAAGAGGCTTTCTTCGGAGTCTTCAACCTTCGTTTCCGCTGCTGGCGAAAGTATTGATTAATAATCAGTAAAAAAATAAAAAGAGACAATATGAAAAAGACATTATTGATTCTTGCAGTGCTGCTTCTTGCAGGCACGGCAATGGCTCAACGCAAGATGCTGAAGTGGGACCAGCTGATGGACTACAAGCTCTATCCACAGCGTCCGATGCGAGGTTTCATGTTTGATCCCGGAACCGACAAACTGATGTATATGAAAGACACTGTCTGTATGGTTTTTGATGGCAAAAAGGAGCGTCTGCAGACCGACGCAGAGAAAGACTCGTATCTGGCAGTTGTCAAATACGTGCCGAGCGAGCGCGTCGAGACAAAGGAGGGTTGCCTCTATGTCGACGGCAAGCTGGTGGAGCGCGGTGATGGCTATAACATCGTTCTTGGCGAAAGCGTCCATCGTAACGAGTTTGGCATCGAGGGCGGTCTCTTCTGGTCTCCCAACCAGAGTCGTCTGGCGTTCTACCGCATGGATCAGAGTATGGTTGTGGACTACCCCCTCGTCAACACCAAAGCCCGTGAGGCCGAGGTACGCAATATCAAGTACCCTATGGCTGGAATGCAGAGCCATTGGGTTACTGTTGGGGTTTGGGATACTCATAACGAGAAACTTGTCTACCTCAACACCGCTCGTGACACCACCGTCCACGAGCGTGAGATGTACCTCACCAACATTGCCTGGAGCCCCGACGAGAAATATGTATTCATCGCCAAGGTTAACCGCGAGCAGAACCACATGTGGCTTGAGCAGTACGATGCCGTGACGGGAGCCTTCATGAAGGTACTCTTCGAGGAGACCAACCCTCGCTATGTTGAGCCTTGTGAGCCTATGATATTTACCCCCAAGGGTGACCAGTTCCTCTGGTTCTCGATGCGCGACGGCTACAAGCATCTCTATCTCTACAACCTCGACGGAAGCCTCGTCAAGCAGGTTACAAGTGGCGAATACGAAGTAGAGGGTTTTATCCAGTTCGACAAGAAGGGCGAGAACATCTTTATCTATGCCAACAAGAACAACCTCGCCGGTCGCGATGCCTATAAGGTGAACCTCAAGAAGGGCACCATGGAGTGTTTGACCAACTACAATGCTGTTGAAGGTACGCATACAGTAGTCATAAACGAAGCAGGCACTTGTATGGTTGATGTCTTCAATTCTGTTGACAATCCTGGTGAGGCCAACTATGTCTCTAATATCAACAAGCCTACCAACCATAAGGTCTCTAATCTGTACAAGGTCGAAAACCCCTTGAAGGACTATGCTATGCCTGGCATCAAGCTTGGAACCATCAAGGCTGCTGACGGCAAGACCGACCTCTACTACCGTCTTATCACCCCTCCGAATATGGAACCCGGCAAGAAGTACCCCACCCTTGTCTATGTCTATGGTGGCCCCCACTCGCAGCTTGTCACCGATAGCTGGCTGGCTGGCGGCAATCTCTATTTCACCTTCCTTGCCCAGCAGGGCTATGTGGTCTTTACCGTCGACAACCGTGGTACCGACAACCGTGGCTTCGAGTTTGAGAGCTGCACCCACCGTCATCTCGGCGAGATTGAGATGGCCGACCAGATGGAGGGCGTGAATTTCCTGCAGTCGCTGCCCTATGTCGACAAGGCCCGCATAGGTGTTGAGGGCTGGAGCTTTGGCGGATTCATGACCATCACCATGAAGTTGGCCCATCCCGAGGTCTTCAAGGTGGGATGTGCCGGCGGTCCTGTCATCGACTGGAAATGGTACGAGATTATGTATGGCGAGCGTTATATGGACACTCCGCAGGAGAACCCTGAGGGTTACGAACGGGTGAGCCTGCTCGACAAGGCTAAAGACCTCCAGGGACATCTTCTGGTCATCCACGGCGCGGAAGACAACACCGTGGTATGGCAGCACTCCCTCGAGTTTATAGAGCGTTGCATCAACAACCTCAAGCAGGTCGACTACTTCGTCTATCCCCACCACGAGCACAATGTCCGTGGTCGTGAACGCAACCATCTATATTATAAGATGTTCCAATATTACGAGGATTATCTGAAATAGGGCGGAGGATACTCTAAAAAATAGGAGCGGCAATCAATCTTGCCGCTCCTGTCGTTTAAGGTTGTGGTTGAGCAGGTCTATTCTGAGATTCTGTCGAGGATGTCATCAACGTTGCCTTCATCGTCGAACCCGATCATCATGTCGCTCAGCATAATGACGTCGAAACTGATTGTCTCGCTATCAATTTGACCAGTGATATTGCAGTAAGGCCTGTTGTAGGTGTAGGTGAACTGAAGTGTGTATGATTCGTCCATATCGAGTATGGGTACCACGAACTCTTGGGTTGCCATCCCTGTGCCGTTGCTGTTGAAATGATAAGTTACAATTGTTTGTGATGGGTAGTACTGTTCCCTTTCCTCGTAGTAGTATTCTTCATTGAAGGTTTTGCCCCATGATGTGCCGTCGAGGTTCCGGGGAGAGGTGGCGTTTCTGCGGGTCATGGTTAAGGTGACCCCATAGTTATCGGAGAGGGTTATCGAATTGCCGTTGATTGAGAAGTTGAAGGTTTCGTTGTCTCCATTTGTAAATGTCAGCCTTCCCTGGTTGCCGTTGACGGTATAGGAGAACTCATTATACTCATAATCTGATTCCGAGGATTCAGGTGAGGTGTAGAAGGTGACAATGATGGCTTTCTGGTTGTCAAGGAAGCAGAGGACCCTCTTCTCGGAGAAACCTGAGGCTTCGTTCGTTGTGAGTTCCCATTCGCTGCATACTAGTTCGTTGCTGGGCTCGGGGTTTTCATTCACGAGTTTGTAGATGCGAATGGCTTCGCCGTTGCGGATTTTCAGGTTCAGCGTGCCCACTCCTATGGTGAAATCCATGGTGCCGGCGCTTTCCCCTTCGATATAGAGTGTCAGGACACCGTCGGGTTTCTTGTAGGTGTAGGTGATGCGGTTGCTGCCGGCGACGGTGTCGCCGTCGTAGACGGAGGAGAGGTAGAGTTCGCCCTCTGTTTCGCTTGTGAAATGGATGGTGGAATAGATTTTTGCCGTCACGCCGTTGTAGGTCTCGGTGCCGTCAAAAACCCATGTGGTTCCCACAAGGTTGTCGGGGAGGGAATTCAATATCGCATTGTCGATGGTTTCCCAGTCTTTCTCGGTGCATCCTGCGAGTACTAATGAGGCAGTCACAAATGCCATCATGGCAATTCGTCTAAAGATTTTCATGATAATTAATGTTTAAAATGCTTGGTTTTTTGATAGTTATGTTTGGTTTTGATGTTGATTTCTGTTCGGCAAAGTTACACGAAATTAACAAAATTCACAAGAACATAGATTGTTTTAACACGAATAAATATGAATTTACAATAAAATAGGGTTATCATCGTTTCTATAATTCAAGCATTCAAACAATCAAACAATCATAATCATGTTCACAGGAATTATTGAAATGACGGCAAAGGTCGTCAAGATAGAGAAAGAGAACACCAATTACCATTTCACGCTAGAGGTGCCTTTTGGCGACGAGCTTGCCATCGACCAAAGCATGGCGCACGACGGATGCTGCCTCACGGTGGTCAAGGTAGACAAGGCGAAGAAACAGTATGTGGTCACCGCCATGGACGAGACCATGCTGAAGACCAACCTCGGCACATGGCAGGTTGGTACCGAGGTCAATGTGGAGCGTTCGATGCGGATGGACGGCCGTTTTGACGGTCACATTGTGCAAGGGCATGTGGACCAGACAGCCACCTGCACCAAGGTGGTCGACGACAACGGGTCGTGGCGCTTCTACTTTGAGTACGACAGAGAGAATGCCCCCTCCATCACGGTGCCCAAGGGCAGCATCAGCATTAATGGTGTGAGCCTCACTGTGGTAGACTCCGAGCCAGGGATGTTCTCGGTGGCCATCATCCCCTACACATACAAGGTGACGAACTTCCACAACTTCAAGCCCGGCACGGTTGTCAATATCGAGTTCGACGTCTTCGGCAAGTATGTCCAGCGTCTGCTTGAGCAGTATATGGCATCGCAGAAATAGGCTTGGTCTGACGGTATTAGCCAGACGGAGCAATCCTTAGGATATAAAAGAGACAGGAGCCTGCCATTGCAAGCTCCTGTCCTTTTTTTGCAAGAATGCCTGATTATTTCCAGGGATATTCGTAGCGGATTTCGTAAGAGCCGTCATCTACTTTCTTGATCCAGAGGCGGAGGTAGACAGCCTGAGGGGGACGGATGGAGGGGTTCTGTTCATAGGCAGAGGGATAGGTCTCGTCGGCACCGTAGACCTTGACGACATAGCCATGCTTTTTCTCGGCTTTGGCGGTCAGGGAAGAGAAGGCGGCGTCGGCCGGCTTGGTCTCTATGAGGCTGATGCCTTTGACCTCTCCGATGTCGCTGATGCCGCCACCGGTTTTGAGGTTGGAGGCCTGTCCGCCCATGTTGAACTCAGGCTGGCTGTCGAGGCAATCGAGGACGAGGTTGCCGCCTTTGATGCTGAGTTTCCAGTTCAGTTTGTAGCCAGCGGTGTCGCCGGTGCCGAAATCATGTTTCGAGATGATGACGTCGCCGTCCTTGACTGTGATGGACTCATAATCGAAATCTTTGTCCTTGTCGCAGCTGGTAAGACCAAAAGAGAGGACTGCCAGGAGCGTAACTGCTAAGAATTTTAATTTTTTCATGTGTTTTAAGGTTTTGATTTGTGGTGCAAAAGTACAATATTTTTTTTATTCCAAAGTATATGGCGATATTTTTTTTGCAAATGGCTGATTATTAATCACGGGACAGGGTCGTAGCCGTGGCCGCCGAAGGGGTTGCATCGCAAGATACGCTTGAAGGCGAGCCATGTTCCCTTGAAAGGGCCATACTTCAAGATGGCCTCTTTGGCATACTGTGAGCAGGTGGGGGTGTAGCGGCATGCCGCCGGAGTGAAGGGCGATATGCATTGCTGGTAGAATTTTATCAGCAGCAGCAGAGCCTTGGATAAGACATTCTTGATCATAGCGATGAGACAGCTAGAGCGAGACGGGCGATTATTTTGTCCATGGTGGAGGAGAGCTTGTGGAAGTCGGGTGTGCGAGTGTGGATATAGTTGAACGACAGGATGATGTGCTTGTTGTTGTGGGAGAGGGCGTCGACGAGAGGTTGCTTGTTCAGGCGGTAGCATTCGCGTATTACCCGTTTGGTGCGGTTGCGGTCGACGGCGTGGTGGAGTTTGCGTTTGGGGGCCACGACGAGAACCTGCACGCGAGGGGTGGTGTCGTCGGCATCGACCTCCATCCAGTGGATGCTCAATGGAAAAAACAGCTCGCGTTTGGGCGAGCTGTAGAGCTTCTCTATGAGCATTTTGCTGCAGAGCTTCTCGCTCTTGCCGAAGCCGTATTGCTTATTTCGGTTGTTGTTCACTCCTTGTCTTTCGTGGCGGCCTCGGCCTCTTTGCGTGCTTTCTCGGCGGCGCGTACGGCGCGGCGTTCGGCGGCTTTGGCTTTCTTTTCTTCCATCAGCTGCTTGTATTTAGCCTTGCTGGCGAAGACCGACTTGGTTTTCTTGGTGCCCAGCGTCTTGGAGGTGGTGTGGACCGACTTGGAGCTTTTGAGGGCCGAAGGCTTGACCACAAGTACGGCCTCCTGTTGCTTGCCGAGCAGGTAGTTTTCGATAGCCATTGCCATCGAGGGAGAGTTCTTGGTGGGGGCTGCGATGGTGATCTTGATGCCTGCGGCGTTCAGGGCGGCATGCGTCGAGGAGCCGAAGGCGGCGACCAGGATGGAAGAATCCTTGGCATCGGGGAAGTTCATCAGCAGCGAGCGCACTCCGATGGGAGAGAAGAGTGCAATCATGTCGAAGTCTTCCAGCTTGAACTGTTTGAGGTCGCGAGGCACGCTGCGGTACATGGGGGCCTTGGTGTATTTGAACTTAGCCTTGTCGAGCAGCTTGGTGTATTCGGTCTGTTTCTCGTCGGAGCAGGGGAAGAGGAATTTCTCTTCACGGTGTTTGGTCATCACATCGACGAGGTCGGCAAAATATTGGTTGCCAAAGAATATTTTGCGTTTGCGATACTGGATGTAGTTTTGGAGATAGAGTGCAATGGCCTCGGTTGAACAGAAGTACTTCATGCTTTCGGGGATGCTCTCCCTCAAGTCTTTGGCCATGCGGAAGAAATGGTCGACGGAATTTTTGCTGTTGAAGATAACTGCGGTAAATTCAGCGATATGAATTCTGCTTTTCCGAAATTCTGTAGCCGTAATACCTACGACCTCGAAGAATTTGTAGAATGTGAGATCAAGTTTGAAATCAACTGCCAGTTTCCTGTACGGTGATTTTTCCAAATCGGCAGGTTCGGGCTGCGAAATCAGGATTTTTTTCAGTTTCATGCGATTCCTAGAAATGGTGCAATTGTCTATGGTCTAATATGTTAAAATCTTCCCCATTACCAAAATGGGTACGATTTCAAGAATGCAAAGATAGTAAAATAAATATAATTTAGAGGTTTTGGAATTTGTTAAAATTAGTTGTAGGCCGCGGGCAAGCCTGACTATCAGTATGATGACTATGACTGCGGTGGCTATTGCGAGAGCGGTCTGCTCGATGGGTTCGGCGAAGAAGACGAAGAGCAGTAGAGGAGGCAGTATGAGGGCACCGACAAAGAAGAAGAAGTGGTTGCTGGTGAGGTAGGCCTGTACGGGATAGTTGTCGTTGAAGATGCTGCCTATCAGGCGTATAAGTCCACCCCTGAGAATCACGTACAGGAAAAGGATGCCTGTGAGGATGGCGAAGAAGAGAGGTTCGGGGATGGTGAGTATCACGTCGAGCTGGCTTGTGGCAAACCGCGTCGCCACAGCGGCGACAGAGGCAAGATAGATGAATGTCATGCTGAGAAGGCTGCTCGTCTTGACGTTGTTCTCGCGCTCCACACGGCCTTGGGTGTGCTGGTTGAAGAGCGAAGCGAAGATGTCCTTAAGGTTGAATCTTAGGCGGTTGAGGTTGATGCTCACGAGAGCCAGCATGGCAATGATGACAAAGAACATCCAATCGAACCCTTGAGAGACATCGCGCAACTGAGGCTCGTTGCCGAAGTGGCTGGTATGGCTGTTGGCGAACATGCTGGGGCGGAAGAGGGTTACGCTGTCGGCGGCGTAGGGGGCGAATATGGAGTCGTTGCAGAGCAGCAGGTAGTCGTTGCTGTCGGGCGTCGACAGGGTGGTGCTGTCGACAGGACGCAGCAACAGTTGAGGTATCACTGTGTCGTAAACAGGATGGTATACTATGTTTGTATCTTGATTCACAGTCCTCTGATTACTATCTTTTTGTAGGTTTTGCTATTGTCGGGTTGGGTTATGGACAGGGTGTAGATGCCGGAAGGGAGTTGTCGACCGAGGTCGATGGTTTGCTGGTCGGTGACGTTTTTTTCCAGTCTTTTTTGTCCACGGCTGTCGAAAATGGTTAGCTGAGCGGGAGATGCTATTCCGCAGACAGTCAGCCTGTCCCTCGCCGGGTTGGGGTATATCTGTAGGCTTCTGCCTGACGGGGTTTCCAAGCCTTGAGGGGGGATGCTGTCGACCAGCCGGAATGTGACTTGCTTGGCCTTGTGGAACTGGCGTGTGGCGGTGATGCAGATGTCGCTAGCCACGGCTTGGCGGAAATGGATATGTCCCTCGCCGTCGGCTCCCAATGTGCAGAGTCCCATCAGCGTATCGCCGCATGTGGCGGCCACACGTGTCCAGGGGGTTCCCAGCAGCGACATGGCGGTGTCGCCGATTTGAACGCTGTCGCAGGTCAGCTCTATCTCGTGCAAGGGGCCGATATGGGGCATCAGCGACGGGTCGCCCAGCAGCAGGTAGATTTCCCAGTAGAAGTCGGCGAACGGAGATCCGCTTGCCGCCACGGCGCCATTGCCAGCCAGAAGCATCTGTCCTATGGTCCAGGCTTGCTCCTCGATGGGTTGCAGATGAGGGTGCAGCAGGCGGTCGAAGGCACCGTTGCCGCTGTTGGCGGGCTGGGGGTTCTCGGTCATGGTGCCTGGTCCTGTGCTCCAGACGTAGTCCTCTTCCCAGAGGGTCTCGTTGGTGGCTCCGATGGAGGCCACCGCGCCGCCCACGGCTTTGCGGAGCAGCATCTCGCCAAAGCATTCACCGGCGACATCGTTGCTGCGACAGCAGTTGTTGATGGCGACAAAGAGACTGTGGTCGACGATATCGCTGGTGTTGATGTCTGTATTGTTGAGCCTGGGGTCGCGCCAGCCCTTGGTGTTGCAGTGTGCGGTATAGCTCATCAGAGCCACCCCTTCGCGCAGGTCTTCAAGTATCTCGTCGCGGCGGTCGGCCGACGAGGGGTTGTAGTAGCACAGGGTGTCGTGAGCGGGGTCGTGGGAGATGAGGAGCTGCTTGATGTAGTTCACCTGCCCGTTGGTGGCGACTGGGGCGGGGTAGGTCTCTTCCTTGCCGGCCACTATCAGGCTCCGCCGCAGGGCTGTGGTGTCGGCCATCAGGCCTTTCTCGTAGGCCACCGTTTTTGCGACGATGTTGTGCAACTCGTTGGTGTCGTGCATGGACAGCCGCCCGACAAAAGCATCGGGCAGCATGTCGCCGCTGAATTCGGCATAGTAGAAGTCGGTGCGGTGATTGTCGAGCCCTTCAATATTGTGAAGTCCAGTCCACAGCGGTATGTCGGCCATGTCGCCGACAACCAGGATGAAGAGCGGGGCGGGGTGATTGGCGGAGGGGTTGTCGTAGCGGCTTTGAAGGCTGTCTTTCACTGTTTTGTTGGATGTCCCATTGTCGAAACAGATGACATCGACGATGTAGCCCTCTTGGCGTTTCCATGCAATCAGCGGTCGTAGCGCCTCGCTATATCTTGGCGTTGTGACGATGAGGTAACCTGTTGGAAGAGTGTCTTGTATGAGGGTGTTGACATACGTTTTCGAGTTGTCGGGCGTGAGGATGGGCAATGCCCTAAGCATGGGGTTGCCGGTCGGGTCGGTGAGGTGTGGAGTTGATGTGGCGGTGACCGTGGCCCTCAGTTTGCGGCAGACGGCTATGGTGCCTTGGGCGGGGTTGTAACGCACGGGGGCGATGGAGAGTTCTGCGACAGAGGTACCCCTCATTTTTCCGAGAGGCTTGATGCTGACCAGGGGGGCACCCATCATCGAGTCGGCAGCATAGTAGAGGCTGTCCCTTCCTGCCAGGGGCAGCCTGACATCCTTGGCTTTGGCGCCAGCATAGTGCATCACAGGCAGTTGGCAGCCTGAAGAGGGGAGAGACAGGGTGTCCCATTTCTGATGCTCGATAGTGATTTTGTGATTGTTGTCGTTGAGGACCACCAGTTGGCGGTGCTGGGGCAGCATGGGAAGGCCCAGCTCGCGACTCATGCTGTTGGCTGCGGCGGGTGCGGAGAGCAGGATTGCGCCTTGGCGAGGTTGAGCCACAATGTTTTGAAGGCAGTAGTCGAAGGAGATTTGGCTTGCTGAATGGCTTGAGACGGCAAGTCCTTCCTGGCACAGTAGGGCAGGGGTGAGGCACGACAAGAGAAACAGGCAAGAGAACCATTGCTTGAAAATGGTCGATAAACTGTTGGTTGTGTGCTGTTTCCTGCGGTTCATGGCTGTTAGAAAAACTTTGCAAAATTACGTTTTTTAAGCCATTTCCTATTCTTTATTGTATTATTTTTGTATTTTTGCAACTCGTTGTTGTGGGAAAGGTGTGTTTGAATTATATGAAAATCATTTTATTGCGATAGTTTATCGCCTTTTATTGTGTATCTTTATGAGTAGAATCCGTCATCTTGTCGTGCTTCTTTTTCTCATCGCTGTGACCGCCGTGGGGCGTGGCCAGGTGGTCGACTCCGGCCGAGTGGCGATGTCGGAGAGTGGCTATGACGACAGCACCGACAATAGAGACTCGATAGTGATGCTCCGCGGTCAAGTTGAGATCCTAAACCAGAGGCTCGACTCGGCGTTCATGGCGCAAGCCTCTCTTCGCCGCCGCATGAGGGAGCTTATCCTGCTGAAAGACTCTTTGGTTTATCTCAACGACCTGTATCAGAAAGAATTGCAGGAGAAGAACAGGCTCATGTCGGAGCAGGTCTCCGCCATGCAGGAGAAGGAAAAGCTCGTGGCAGAAAAGGAAGAGCTGTACCGACAGGCGTTGACCAGTTCGACAATAGACCGTGCCAAGTGGGAGGGCGACCTCAAGGCTAAAGAGGCCAGTATCGAAGCCAAGACACGCGAGATAGACTACCTGCAGAAGGACATCGACGCCAAAGAGGTGACGCTGCGTTCGCAGCGCGAGAACTATGAGCATGTCCTCATCGAGAAGGAGCATTACCGCCACCTGGTAGACTCACTGCAGAAGAAGGTCACCGCCATCGAGATAGAGAATATCCGCAAGGATGAAGAGAACAAATACCTGCAGCTGAAGGCCAAAGAGGCCGAGGAGAAGGCCGCCATCACGCTCAACAAGAAGAAGAAGGTGCGTCCCATACAGGGCATCGCCATGCGATTCTACCGCACGCCCGACTGGGATATCCGTCTCACTCCGCGCAACAACGAAGAGGGCAAGTACGACAAAATAATCCTTAACCGCAATGCCGGCGATATAGAGTTCGATTTTGTCACCGGTGCATCGGTGATGCTGTGGGATATGACCGACTATTTCAACGGAGGCAAAAAAACAAAGGATACAACCTCCACCTCGCTGCTGCCCGAGATAAGGCGGTTCGACCAGAAGTTCAACTACGACCTCGGCATCTATGTGGGTTTTGGCGGTTCCAACCTTTTTAAGAATTTCTATATAGGCCCCAGTTTCCGCTTTGTAGATTTCTTCTATCTCACTATAGGAGTGAATATTTGCGAGTTCGAGGTGCTTCGCGACGGCTTTGAGGCCGGCATGACGCTAACCGGTCTGCAGTCGGGCTACACGCTCGACGACATCATGGTGAAATCGTGGCTCGTCAAGCCTTTCGTCTCGCTGTCTATCGACCTCGACTTCCTCTCCTACATCAAGAAATGACAATCGGAGAATCGGACAGTCGGATGGTCGGATAATCAGATAATCGGACAATCAGACAATCAGATAATCAGACAATCAGACAATCAGACAATCAGACAATCAGATAATCAGACAATCAGACAATCAGATAATCAGACAATCAGACAATCCGAACCTCCGAAAACCCGAACCTCCGAAAAACCGAAAACCCGAACCTCCAAACCTCCAAACCTCCGAAAATCCGAAAATCCGAAAATCCGAACATCCAAAAATCCGAAAATCCGAACATCCAAAAATCCAAACATCCGAAAATCCATAAAAAATGCAACAATTTCTCATATACAATACCCTTTCTCGCCAGAAAGAACTCTTCCGTCCCATCACGGAGGGTAGGGTAGGCATGTATGTCTGTGGACCTACCGTTTACGGCGACGCCCATCTTGGTCATGCCCGTCCGGCCATCACCTTCGATATCCTTTTCCGCTACCTCCAGCACCTCGGCTACAAGGTGCGCTATGTGCGCAACATCACCGATGTCGGGCACCTAGAGCACGACGCTGACGAGGGAGAGGACAAGATAGCCAAGAAAGCGCGCCTCGAGCAGCTCGAACCTATGGAGGTGGCGCAGTACTACACCAACCGCTACCATGCTGCCATGGATAGACTCAACGTGCTGCGTCCCAGCATCGAGCCTCATGCCAGCGGCCATATCATAGAGCAGATAGAGCTGGTGCAGAAGATCATCGATGAGGGTTATGCCTACGTCTCCAACGGCAGCGTCTATTTCGACGTCCGCAAATACCAGGAGGACACCAAGCAGTATGGTCGCCTCAGCGGCCGCGTCATCGAGGAGATGCTTGCCACAACGCGCGAGCTCGACGGCCAGGACGAGAAACGCTTCCCTGGCGACTTCGCCCTCTGGAAGAAAGCTTCGCCCGAGCATATTATGCGCTGGCCTTCGCCCTGGAGCGACGGCTTCCCTGGTTGGCATGCCGAATGTACGGCCATGGGAGCCAAATACCTAGGTTCGCCTTTCGACATCCATGGTGGCGGGATGGACCTCGTCTTTCCCCATCATGAGAGCGAGATAGCGCAGTGCGTGGCATCGTCGGGTCATGGCCCTTGCAAATACTGGATGCACAACAACATGATTACCATCGAGGGACAGAAGATGGGCAAGTCGCTGGGTAATTTCATCACCCTCGACGAGTTTTTCAACGGCAGCCACATCAACCCCAAGGATGGCAAGGAGATGCTCGCCAAGGCCTACAGTCCCATGACGATACGTTTCTTCATCCTTCAGGCTCATTATCGCAGCACTGTCGATTTCAGCAACGACGCCCTCATCGCCTCGGAGAAGGGCTATCAGCGACTGATGCAGGCCATGAAGACGCTGCGGTCGCTGCAGCCTTCCAAGAGCAGCTCGGTGGATGTGAAAGAGTACCGCCAGAAATGCTATGATGCCATGAACGACGACATGAATACTCCTATCGTTATCTCGCATCTGTTTGATGCTTCGCGAGTTGTGAATAGTGTCGCCGACCACAAGGAGACGCTCACGAAGGATGACATCGACGAACTGCAGTGGCTTTTCCAGACTTTTGTATGCGACATTATGGGTCTTCGCGATGAGGCCTCTGCCGACAACACGGCTCTTATCGACGGTCTCATGCAGATGATTCTCGATGTGCGTGCCACAGCCAAGGCCAACAAGGACTGGGCTACCAGCGACCATATCCGCGACAATCTCTCCGCCCTCGGCATTGCCGTAAAGGACGGCAAAGACGGCGCCACCTGGGAAATCAAGTAAATTGAGAATTGAAAATTGAGAATTGAAAATGGAACTGAAAGAACAGCTTAGCGAGCTCATATTCTCCAAGGGAGAGTTGAAGCAGGATGTTTATAAGTCTACAAAGCAGACATTTGAGCTTTTCCGTTCTACTGCCAAGGCCATTGTTGCAGAGTTACAGGAACAAAATCGCCAGAGGGGCAAGGACTTGCGTTTCGAGTTTACCGACCGCGGCGACTTCGAGTTCGAGATCCGTTTTGCCGGCGACCTCCTGCTTTTCATGATGCACACCAACGTTTTCGAGTTTTCCCGCAACCACGAGGTCATGAAGTCGCAGTATATACGCGAGAAGCCCGACCGCTCCTATTGCGGAGTCATACATGTGTACAATTTCCTCACCGACTCTTTCCTCTACGGTCGCGACAACGATTTGGGATACCTCATTGGCCGTATCTTTGTCAACAGCGAGAAGCATTATTTTATAGAAGGAAAGCGCGAATTGGGCATGCTTTACAATAATTTTAACACCTCAGTCATTGAAGATGAGTCTGTTAGGAGTATTGTCGAGTCTGCAATCGAATATACGACCAATTTTGATCTTTTGACACCCCCATACGACGAGATTAAGGTGGTGTCAGTAGGGGAGATGCGCAACAATTTTGATAAAAAATCTATAGTCACTGCAAAGCGTTTAGGATTTCGTTTTCAGGCAGATACGGATGTTTGACAAAAGAAATTCACTAAAGGGTGTGAAAAAAAGTTTTGTCAATTCAAAAATTGTTAGTACTTTTGCATCCGCTTTTAGGCAAATGCTCCGTTCGTCTAGCTGGCCCAGGACGTGAGATTTTCATTCTCAAAATCGCGGGTTCGAATCCCGCACGGAGTACCAAAAAAAGAAATATAAGAATACAGTATTAATTATGGCACATCACAAGTCTGCAAAAAAAAGAATCCGCTCCACCGAGAAAAAGAGAGTTGAGAACCGCTATTATGCAAAAACCATGCGTAATGCACTGCGTGATTTCCGCGCTCTTGAGGACAAGGCTGTTGCTGCTGAGAAGCTGCCGAAGATGGTCTCCATCCTTGACAAGCTTGCAAAGCGTTCTGTAATTCACAAGAACAAGGCTGCCAACCTCAAATCAAAGCTGATGAAGCAGGTAAACGCTATGTAATCCATAGTGTAAAACGATAAAAAAGGGGACTGTCTCAACGATAGTCCCCTTTTTTTGCCTATATCTTTCGGGATATGATGTCGTCCTCGCTGTCGAACAAATCCAGGATGGTGCCTTTGTCGAGGTGCAGGCCGTGGATGCCTACGGCTTCTGCCCCTTCAAGGTTCTTTTTGATATCGTCGATGAAAAGAGTCTCATCAGGGACGATGTGCTGTTCCGCGATGATGAGCTTGAAGCCTTCGGGGTCGGGTTTGCGCAGGTGCATGAAATGCGAGAAATAGGCAGCGTCGAAGCAACGTTCGAAGATGTCGAAGCCAAATTTGCTTTTCAGCCTTGCCGTGAAGCAGTCGTAGTTTATCTGGTTGGTGTTGCTGAAGAGGAACACTTTGTAGTGTTTCCGCAACCGTAGAAGCAGATTGACCCGTTCTGCCGGCACGTCGATAAGGATAGCGTTGACAATTTCGTCCACCTCGCTGTCGCTCAAGCCGACATTGGTCATCGCCCTTATGTAGTCGCGGTATTGCGCTGGGGTGATGAGACCCTTTTCGAAGAGGTCCATCTCTTTGGGTTGGAAGTCTTTGCTGTAAAACCTGTCAAGTCCGCCTACACCATGCTTGGCAAAAGCCTCGGCTACGCTTTCGTAGCGTATGTCGTGTATTACGCCTCCGAAATCGAAGATAATATTTTTGATATTTGTCATATTTTTATGTAAATAGCTGTTTTTTAATGAGATATTTAAATATTGCATTATTCTTGTTTTGCAAAGATACGATTTTTACAGAATTTGCTGTCTGTTTGGCCTTTTTTTATTAAATTATATAGTGTTTATGCAAAAGAATTGTTGTTGAATATCAATATGATATAAAATATTTTCATCAAAAAATCAAAAAAAATTTGTCGGTATCAGAAAAAGTAGTATTTTTGCACTCGCAATTAAGGAAAGAGGTCTTTCAAATGTTGCAAACGGTTCGGTAGTTCAGTTTGGTTAGAATACATGCCTGTCACGCATGGGGTCGCGAGTTCGAGTCTCGTCCGGACCGCCAAACAAAGGAAGCTCTCAGCGTTGAGGGCTTTTTTTATGCACCAATACAAACTGTAAACCTCCAAAGGGTAAACAGTAAACAAAATCCACACCGGGGCTGACTGGTTTTGACAGCAAGGTTAATGGGTTTGTAAGCATGCAGGCTCACGCATCAGAAGCCTTGAAAACCGATGCACTAAATTTAATTGGCGAAACTTCTTACGCTCTTGCTGCCTAATCGAAGCACAGTAGATTAGCTTAATCCCCGCAAAGATGCAGGGACAAGACGTCTCCCAGCCGCCCTGACCGTCGGCTGCTGACACGGAGGCGCTCGCAAAGACGGGATAGCCGGCACAAAGCCTCGCACTGCCGGTGAACTCTTAGAGGCTAAGGGCTGCCTTGGGTGTCCGCGTCCAGAGCCGCCTCGAAAACCAACCACGGAATAAGCATGTAGAAAGCACATCTGTTACTTGTTTGGACGGCGGTTCGAACCCGCCCAGCTCCACTTGGAGAACGAATTTCTCCCAATGAAAATACTGATAATCAAAAGGATTGTCGGTGTTTTCTGCTTTATGGAGTCTCCCGCTATCTAAACTCTGGTTTCTCAGGTTGCATCAGGATGAAAGGGAGTCCAATACTTGCAGAAACTTGCTGACAATCATTAAACACACAAGCATTCCTTGGTAGATGGCAATGACCCCTTCGGGATAACCGTTGGGGTCATTTTTTTATTATTGAAAGGCAATAATAACACAATTTTAACGTTATAACTATCATAAAATGTGGTTCCTATTGAATAACGATGGGGTCATAACGAACAATTAGACAGTTATAACAATGACAGATAATAAGAAAGAGCAAGAACGGAACGAACTGCACCGCACCATCTGGGCGATAGCAGACGAGATGCGCGGAAGCGTGGATGGTTGGGACTTCAAGTCGTATATTCTCGGCATACTATTCTACCGATACATCAGCGAGAACATCACCAACTACATCAACCGTGGCGAATGGGAAAGCGGCAACACCGACTTCGACTATGCAGACCTTAAAGACAGCGTGGCCGAGGATGCACGAGAGGAAATGGTCGGCGTGAAGGGTTTCTTCATCCTTCCGTCCCAACTGTTCTGCAACGTGTGCAAGCGGTGTGACAAGGACGACAACCTCAACGAGACCCTCGAAAAGATTTTCACGGCAATCGAGGCAAGTGCAAAGGGTACGGAGAGCGAGGACGACTTCAAAGGACTGTTTGCAGACCTCGACGTGAATAGCAACAAACTGGGAGCGACGGTCGTGAAGCGAAACGAGAAACTGGTGAAACTACTCCGGGGCATCCAGCAGATGCAACTCGGCGACTACCAAGACAACACTATCGACGCTTTCGGCGATGCGTACGAATACCTGATGGGAATGTATGCAAGCAACGCGGGCAAGAGCGGCGGCGAATACTACACCCCACAGGAAGTGTCCGAGCTACTCACCCGACTGGCGACCCTCGGCAAGAGCGAAGTCAACAAGGTGTATGACCCGGCGTGTGGCAGCGGTTCCCTGTTGTTGAAGGCGGCCAAGATACTCGGCAAGGAGAATGTCCGTCAGGGGTTCTTCGGTCAGGAAATCAACCTCACCACCTACAACCTGTGTCGTATCAATATGTTCCTGCACGACATCGACTACGACAAGTTCGACATAGCGTGTGAGGACACTCTCCTGTCACCGCAACACTGGGACGACGAACCCTTCGAGGTCATCGTCAGCAACCCCCCTTACAGCATCAAGTGGAAAGGCGACGACGACATCACCCTTATCAACGACCCTCGATATGCACCGGCCGGCGTCCTTGCACCCAAGAGCAAGGCAGACTTAGCCTTCATAATGCACTCGTTGGCGTGGTTGGCGACCAATGGCACGGCGGCAATCGTCTGTTTCCCCGGCGTGATGTACCGTGGCGGAGCAGAGAAGAAGATAAGGCAATACCTCATCGACAACAACTATGTGGATTGTATCATCCAACTACCCGACAACCTTTTCTTCGGCACCAGCATAGCGACCTGTATAATGGTGTTGAAGAAGGCGAAGAAGGACAACAGCACCTTGTTCATAGATGCAAGCAAGGAGTGTGTGAAGATAACCAACAACAACAAACTGACCCCCGACAACATCGGGCACATCGTGCAGATGTTTGCAGACCGTAAGGACGTGCAGTATCTGTGCAAGTTGGTGAGCAACGACACCATAGCGGAGGGCGACTACAACCTGTCGGTATCCACCTACGTGGAGCAAGAGGACACCCGTGAGAAGGTGGATATCGTGGAACTGAATGCACGGATTGAGCAGATAGTAGCCCACGAGAACGAGTTGAGAGCACAGATTGACGAAATCATAAAGGAATTATAGAATGTATAATTATGAACAGGATTGAAAAGCCAACTCACGATATACACCAGGCTGTAATGGATATCAAGACAGCCATCATGCAAGGGCAGTATGAGGCTGCCAAAGGGGTGAACCGCATACAGTTGGCTGTTTATTATGGCATAGGCAAATATGTGTCGCAGCACACGCGCAAAGGAGTGTGGGGCAGCGGGGCTCTGGATGCCATCAGCGAGCAGTTGCGTAGGGAACTGCCTGGTTTGAGGGGTTATTCGGCAACAGCATTGAGAAATATGCGCAAATTTTACGAAGCGTGGATAATGCTTGATGCCAATTCGTCAATCACAACTGACGAATTAAAAACAGCAATTGCAATTGCTGAAAATGAATCAAACAAAAGAAATGGTTCGTTAGATGGAAAATCAGCAATTGCAATTGCTGATGTAGAAACCAAACAGCGAATAGATGTTTACAATGCGATTCGCATACCTGACATGACCATCCTTGATGAAAAGATACGCAAGCCACATGAAAATCCAAGTATCGGCATAGTGCTCTGCAAGAGTGCCAACAGAGAATATGTGGAGTTTATGATTCGTGACTACACCAAGCCTATGGGCGTGGCCACATACAAGACATCCGATGAGATGCCCGAACACCTGCGCAAGGCCCTGCCAACCAACGAAGAGTTTGCCAGACTGTTGGAGAAAAAACATAACATGGAGGACTAGGATATGGAAGAACAAAATAATGTAGAATGTAGAATGCAGAATGTAGAATTGGGGAAGACAGCTAAAGAAAACAATTCTACATTATACACTCAAAATTCTAAATTAGGCAAGCTGATACAGCAATATTGTCCAGACGGCGTTGAGTATGTCAAGTTGGGAGAAATAGCGAATGTGTGCAGAGGTACAAGAGTTGTGAGAAGTCAGCTTTCAAATGAAGGATACCCAGTCTATCAAAATTGTCTTACACCGATGGGATATTTTGATAAGACGAATTGTCCAGGTGGAACCCCTTTCGTGATATGTGGCGGTGCTGCGGGTAATGTCGGATATGCAGATGTTGATTGTTGGGCAGCAGATGACTGTGAGTATATTATTGCAAGTGAAGAAATAATCAGTAGATACATATACCATTGTCTAATGTTAAAAAGGGAATATCTTTCATCGAAAGTTAGAAAAGCGAGCATTCCAAGATTAAGTCCAAGTATAATCAAAGACCTTGAAATCCCCCTTCCCCCACTACCGGTGCAAGAGGCGATAGTAAATATTCTCGACCGCTTCGCGGTATATGCAGCGGAGCTGCAAGCGGAGCTGCAAGCGAGACAACAACAATACAACTATTACCGTGATACCCTACTGTCCTTTGAAGGCAGAGAGGATGTGCAATGGAAGAAACTGGAGGATGTTTTTGAATTAAGGAACGGATACACCCCATCAAAGAACAATCCTGCATTTTGGAACAATGGCATCATACCGTGGTATCGGATGGAAGACATCAGAGAGAATGGAAGAATATTAAAAGATTCAATACAGCATATCACTCCAGCGGCAGTAAAAGGCAAAGGTTTGTTTGAGGCAAACTCGTTCATCATAGCAACAACAGCAACTATCGGCGAACACGCTTTACTAATTGCTGATTCGCTAGCGAATCAGCAATTCACGAATCTCAAGATTCGTGAATCGCTGACTGATAAATTAGATGTAACGTTTGTTTATTACTATTTGTTTGTGGTCGATGAGTTTTGCAAGAATCACGTCAATATATCAGGTTTTGCATCAGTGGATATGGACGCATTTAAGAGAATGCAATTCCCCATACCACCACTATCCGAGCAACAACGAATAGTTGATATCCTCGACCGTTTCGACACCCTCGTCAATGACCTGTCGCAAGGTCTTCCGGCGGAGATTGAGGCACGGCGGCAGCAATACGAGTATTACCGAGACCAACTACTGACGTTTAAAAGAAAAAACTGAGTTTGTTTGGAGGGCTACTGACGTTTAAAAGAAAAAACTGAGTTTGTTTGGAGGGTAATCAGACCAATCAGACCAATCAGAATATTCAAAATAATCGGAATAATTGGATAATATGAGTGATTCTACTAATCAGAGGGGACAGCAGCATCTTTTCTTGCCACAGCATGGTCACTATAGTCAGCTGCGGGTATATAGGGTGGCGGAGGCTCTCTATGACCTTACGTACCTCTTCTGCCAACGTTTCTTGCCCCCTTACGGCGACCGTACGGTCGATCAGATGGTGCAGGCCGCCCGTAGCGGCAAGCAAAACATCGCCGAAGGCAACCAGGCGGCAGCCACCTCGTCGGAGACGGAGATAAAACTCACCAATGTGGCACGCGCGAGCCTGGAGGAGCTGCTGGCCGACTATGAAGACTATCTGCGCACCCGGTCGCTGTCGCTCTGGGGCATGCAACACCCACGTATGCGCTCGCTTCGACAATGGTCAAGTAGCAAGGAATTCTTCGACCAATACAAGGACATGGCGTCACGGCTTTCCGATGAGGAGATGGGCAACCTATGCATCACATTGTGCCATCAGGCTATCTATTTGCTTGGGCAGCTGCTTAAGACACAGCAGAACCGTTTCGTCACCGAGGGTGGCATTAGGGAGCAGATGCACAAAGCGCGCACGGGCTATCGACAGCAGCAAGACGCCGAACATGAGACCCTACGGCAAGAGAACGCACTCCTCCGCCAGCGAGTGGCTGAATTGGAGAGGGAGGTGAGGGAGATGAGGGAGCAGATCAATCAGAATAGTCAGAGCAATCAGAGTAATCAGAGTAATCAGAATAATCAGAATAATCAGAATAATTAGGGGCTCTTATGACACAGTACAACATCATAGCGGAGAACGAGGAATACACCGTCGTCAGCGAGTATGAAACCCAGTACGGGGCACCCGACCAATACCAGAGCGAGGCGGCACTTGAAAAGGACTTCATCAAGACCCTGACGGAACAGGGATACGAATACTTACCCATCCACACGGAGAAGGACTTGGTGGATAACCTTCGTGTGCAGCTGGAGCGACTGAACCACTACACCTTCACCGATGCAGAGTGGGAGCGTTTCTTTGGCGAGAACCTCGCGAACAAGAACGACGGCATCGAGGCGAAGACCACCAAGATACAGGAAGACTTCATTCAGGTGTTGAAGACCGACACGGGTGAGAGCAAGAACATCTACCTCATCGACCGAAAGAACATCCACAACAACTTCCTGCAAGTCATCAACCAGTACGAGGAGGGCGGCGGTTATCACGACACACGGTATGATGTATCAATCCTGGTCAATGGTTTTCCATTGGTGCATATTGAACTGAAACGGCGTGGCGTGCAACTGAAGGAGGCGTTCAACCAGATAAACCGTTATCAGCGGGACAGTTTCTGGGCGGGATGTGGGTTGTATGAGTATGTGCAGATTTTCGTCATCAGCAACGGCACCAACACCAAATACTATTCCAACACCACCCGAGCAAACCACATCAAGGAACAGCAGCAAGGTGGGAGGAGCAAGTCGAAGAAGACTAGCAACTCGTTTGAGTTCTCATCGTTCTGGGCAGACAGCAACAACAAACCCATACTCGACCTCATCGACTTCACAAAGACATTCTTCTCGAAACACACATTGTTGAACGTACTGACCAAGTATTGTGTTTTCACCGAAGAAAGGATGTTGATGGTGATGAGACCCTACCAGATAGCGGCAACGGAACGTATCATCGAGCGTATCAGGATAGCGAACAACTACAAACTGTACGGCAAGATTGAGGGCGGCGGATACATCTGGCACACCACCGGCAGCGGCAAGACCCTGACCTCGTTCAAGACGGCACAGTTGGCTTCACGCCTGGACTACATCGACAAGGTGTTGTTTGTGGTGGATAGAAAAGACCTCGATTACCAGACGATGAAAGAGTACAACCGTTTCGAGGAAGGGGCGGCGGACAGCAACTCATCGACGGCGGTACTGCAACGGCAGTTGGAGAACAAGGACAAGAACGGTGCATACCACGACTACCGTATCATCATCACCACCATTCAGAAACTGTCCATCTTCGTTCAGAAGAACAAAGGACACGAGATATTCCAGAAGCACGTGGTCATCATCTTCGACGAGTGTCATCGCAGCAACTTCGGCGAGATGCACACGGCAATCACCAAGAACTTCAAGAAATACCATCTGTTCGGTTTCACCGGAACACCCATCTTTGCAGCGAATGCAAGCACGGGCGGCAACATACAGTTGAAGACCACCCAACAGGCATTCGGCGACAAACTGCATACCTACACCATCGTCGATGCAATCAACGACGAAAATGTCCTACCGTTCCGTATCGACTACGTGAATACCTTGAAACAGAAGGATGGCATCCAAGACAAGCAGATTTCGGCGATAGACCGAGAGAAGGCGATGGCGGCACCCGAGCGAGTGGAAGAGGTGGTGAGATACATCCTTGAACACTTTGACCAGAAGACCAAGCGGACATCCTACTACTCGTTCCGAACCCTGCAAAACATCAGCGAGGTGGCAAGTGCAGGACGTGGCAAGGAGGTGAAGGAAGAGAAGATGGTGCAGAAACTACTCGGGTTCAACGCAATGTTTGCAGTGGCGTCCATCCCGATGGCGAAGGCATACTACAACGAGTTTAAGAAACAGCAGGCGGCACTACCCGAAGCGCAGCGTTTGAAGATAGCGACCATCTACTCATACGGAGCAAACGAAGAAGAGATTGATGGCATACTGGCGGAAGAGAACCCCGAAAGCACCACCAACCTCGACCAGCAGAGCAGGGATTTCCTCGACGGTGCAATCAAGGACTACAACCAGATGTTCGGCACCAAGTATGACACCAGCAGCGAGCGGTTCCAGAACTACTACAAGGACCTTTCGTTGAGGATGAAGAACCGTCAGGTGGATTTGTTGATTGTGGTCAATATGTTCCTCACGGGTTTCGACGCAACCACGTTGAACACCCTGTTCGTCGATAAGAACCTACGTCAGCACGGACTGATACAGAGCTATAGTCGCACCAACAGAATACTCAACAGCATCAAGACCTTTGGCAACATAGTCTGTTTCCGAAATCTGCAACAAGAGACCGACGACGCAATTGCACTGTTCGGCGACAAGGATGCAAGCAGCATCGTCCTGTTGAAAGACTTCAACTCGTACTACAACGGATACGACACACCCAACGGCAAGCACTGTTATGGATATTCGGAACTGGTGCAGCAGTTGATGAACGAGTTCCCCGACTGGTCCAAAAGCCAGTGGCTTGCGGAGAGCGGACGTAAGGCGTGGGGCACTCCGGCAATGGGCGAACAGGAAGAGAGACGGTTCATCGGTCTGTTCGGAAGTCTGTTGAAGAGCATCAACGTACTGCAAGCGTTCGACCAGTTTGAGGGCAAGGAACTACTCACCGACGGACAGATGCAGGACTACCAATCCCACTACCTCGATTTGAGAGACAAGTGGCGCAAGAGAACCTACGTGGATAAGGAGGTGATAAACGACGACCTCATCTTTGAAACGGAACTCATCCGTCAGGTGGAGATAAACATCGACTACATCCTGATGTTGGTTCAGCAGTACCACGACAGCAACTGCAAGAACAAGGAGATACTGGTGAATATCTCAAAGGCAATCGGCGCAAGTATGAACCTTCGCAGCAAGAAGGAACTCATCGAGAGTTTCATCGAGACCGTCAATACCGAAGAGGATGTGAATGGGGCGTGGGAGGAATATGTGAAACGGAAGAGAGAGGAAGACCTTGCAACCATAATCAAGGAAGAACAGTTGAAGACAGCGGAGACCAAGAAGTACATCAGCAATGCATTCCGAGACGGTCAGTTGAGAACCACCGGAACCGATATAGACAAGATACTTCCGGCAATGTCGAGATTTGGTGGCGGCGGCAACAGGAGTTATAAGAAGACATCCGTCATCCGAAGGTTGAAGGAGTTCTTTGAGAAGTATCTGGGTCTGTAATCACGACGCATAATACCATAATGGATGTTCTCGTATGGGAGCATCCTTTTTTTGTCCCCCCCCCTCATCCTCACCGTTCCCCAAGTCCCCACACCCTCGTCCCGAACGTGAAAACATCTCGTTCCGATTGCAGTCCGGACGGAAGAGATACGTCGAACGTAATCTTGCACTCACTGGGAAATCCGGTCTCGGTCGTGAAGGATACCGGAAACCGAAGGAGCAGAAAGCCGAAGAGTACAAGGAAACACTGAAACTGTTAAGGAAGGGTTATCCTTACCGGAAAGTTGCAAAGCTTTGTGGGGTTTCGGAGAGCACGGTTAAGAGATTGAAGAAAGAGTTTGAAATATGAGGATATCAAAATCTGAGACCTACAGATTATCAGTTCTGAATGAGTATTATTTCACTTATAGTAATCGCTAATCAATCTCTAAAGTTTCAAGATATGGTTTTAACTTCTCAAAAAATAAAGCTGTATAATAATGAGCACCATCGTCGTTTAGATGCCATCTATCTTTAAATAATTCAGGATGAGAATTAAAATAAGGGGTATCATATAAGTCAATAAATGGAACTTTATATTTTTTACATAGCTCGGACAATTTCTCATTGTTATCATTGGGTCTAAAACAGGGTGAACATACAATTATTAAAGGTACATTTGAGGAAGAATATCGTTTTAATACATTTTCAAAGTTATTGACGGTATAATCATCAAGTACTCGTGTTGGCGTTTTTTTATTGAGGGGGACGACGCTTGCTGTATCAATCGTGGAACCATATATCGGCAAATACCCATCATCTACTTCAATTGTTCTCAAAAAGCTCGAAGCAATTCGGAAGATTTTGTCATTGTATCGAAATAAGCTAGACTTCATTAGTATCTTTTCCTTAATCCCCAGATTATTCAAATATCTATGAACAATGCTGTCATTCCAATAGAATGGTGCTGAAAATTCAATATCAGCTGCACTGCTACTAGCCAACTGACTTTCCGGGATGTCGTAGATAACAAGTTTGGGTCTATATCTGGCAACGATTGTTTCAGCCGCACAGGAATTGCTATTCGCAAATTGTCCATCTATCGAAGCATTGTAAATAGAGATATCCTCTCCGAAAAACGTGTTGATGCTATCGCTAAGTTGTCGGGTCACATAATGGTGACTTCCACGAGAAGACCCTAAAATAACAATTTTTGTATCTAACCGATGAAGTCGGTAGTTGTCTTTTGCAAGCTTCTGACTACTATAATTAGGCAACATTTCCATCACCTTATCTGAAACAAATCCAACTGCAATGTCAACAATAGTTATCATTAAGAAAACAACAAAGATTGCTGTAAAAAAACGAGTACTATCTTTCTTCATAAATGTTAGAATTGAAAGTATATGAACTGACCACTTGTAAACGAACCAAACAATAGAATATATACAATAAGAATAACCGTAGAGACGTATCGTACAACAGCGTGTTTTGAGTGGATAAGATGTACGTTCCACTTGAAGTTATCCTTGGCATCCTTGAAAATCAAAATGAATAGTGCAGTTAATCCATAAACTAACACATATTTATCTACAAATGGGTGTCCCCAATCGGAAAATATTTTGCCAATGATAATAAATGCATCATTAACATTATTGGCACGGAAGAATATCCAAGCGAAAGATACTATCGTAAAACAGAACAACATACTTATTAGACGAGATATGGTTGTTTTGTATTCCGGTTTATGTACAAATTTGTGCCAAATATTTCCGATAACTTGGTATGTTCCGTGTAGACCGCCCCAGATAACAAAGGTCCAATTTGCACCGTGCCAAAGTCCGCTTACAAGGAACGTAATCATTAAATTTAGCAAGTGTCGTGGATATTTGCAACGATTTCCTCCAAGTGGAATATACACATAGTCCATAAACCAAGAAGAGAGCGATATATGCCATCTCTTCCAAAATTCTTTTACATTGAGAGAAAAGTATGGAATATGGAAATTCTCCATCAGCCTAAATCCCATCACACGAGCTGCACCGATGGCAATATTGCTATAGCCTCCAAAGTCGCAATATATCTGAAAAGTAAAGAATATTGCCGCTATTATCATACTGGTTCCATTGTGTTGTGATACATTGTTGAACACAGCGTTTACATATTCGCTTAGCACATCTGCCACACATATCTTCATAAAAAAACCCCACAACATTTGTTTTATACCGTCCACAGCATCGTCATAATGGAATTGGTGTTCCTCGTGGAATTGAGGTAAAAGATTTTTCGCTCGCTCAATGGGACCAGCAACTAATTGTGGGAAAAATGATACGAAAAGAGCATAAGTCATAAAGTTATGCTCCGCTTTGATTGTGCCCCGATAGACATCAACAGAATAACCAACAGCTTGGAATGTGTAGAAAGAGATGCCGACTGGCAATAAAACGTCAAGATTAGGAATATACCAAGCAAGACCGCATATTGAAAAAAGTGTAGTAATACTTTGACCAATGAAGTTGAAATACTTAAAAAGAAACAATATTGTGAAATTCAACGCCAAACTGATTACTAGAAAAGTTTTCTTCTTCGGCTTATCATTGTTATATCGCTCCACGAGCAAACCACAACTATAAGTCAGTATTGTAGAAGTCATAATAAGCAGCGCATACACTGGCTTCCAGTTCATATAGAAATAGTAACTAGCAATGAGCAGGAATGGAATTCGCCATCGATTATTCTTCAGTAGGAAGTATACAACACAAACTACTGGAAAGAATATTATAAATTCAAATGAATTGAACAACATACTTTTAGCCTTTATTTAATGTAATGTTTCTCTTGACCTGTTTAGGCTTCAGTATGCTGATTTGCATAAAAAAGCCGTGAAACTTTTTTGTTTATGTGGAGGTTCTGGACTACCTATGCTACAAACAAGAAAAAGTTCACGGTAACATGAACTTTTCCCTTTCTTGTGTAGCATAGTGAAAATTGTCCAGATTCTTACTGCGAGAATAATGGGCGGTTAGCTCAATATATGTCTATGTTGTCTATTCTGTTTTTATCTCATTATTTTGGTTTTATTTCCGGCTTCTATAATATAACTTTGTATTTATCACGTTTTGTTTGAGTTAAGACAAAGTCCAAATCTCAATTATTGCTTCAAAGATACAAAAAATATTCTATTTCGTTTTATCCGAATAAAAAACATCGAAATAACGCTGTAAGGCATTGGGGTCAGTTTGATAGGCGTTCTTGCCGTAGTAGTAATCGGCCATCACCTCGTAGAGGCGGCACAGTTCCTTCAGGCCGGCGCGGTTCTTGTTGGCATCGATGGTCAGCGACACCAGTTCCAATGCACGGTCGGCGGCACGGTGACATTGTTCCTCGTTGCCTTTGGCCTTCCAGCGGTTGGCACGCGACACCTCGCTGCCGATGTTCAGCATCTGCTCGGCCAACGACATCTGCGCCCACCGGCCATTGGCCAAATCCTTGTGTTGGAACTCCATCGTCAACATGGCAGCAGATGGTTTACTGTGTCTATTATCCTCTGCCGTGTGTCGGCATCCTGCACATCGCGACTGCGGTTGCCTTGTCCCGGACGAATGTTAATCAACGAGTCAAACTCAATGAAGTCCTCACCGTCCATCTCGGGATACAGGTTGATGCCCCACAGGTCGTACTGCGACGAACCCTGCGCCAGCAGCGCCTGCTCTATGTCGGCATGCAGTTCAGCATCCACACCTATCTTTTTTTGCGCAATATCCACCACAGCCTTCACCATGTCGCCAAAATAGTTCGGCATCATGGCTGTCAGTATCTTTCTGTCTGTCGGACGGTCAATTATTTGCATGGTTCAAGACTTTATATCGTTGCAATATTCAATCTGCAAAAATAATAAAAATCTTCAAATCTCCAACAAAAAAAGTCAATCTTTCTGCCACCGCAACTGGTCAATAGGACAATTGCAAAAAGCATAGTTATCACGTATCTCATACTTGATCAAGATAAGGTGGGTTCTTTTTATTCACTTTTTGGTCATCCAAACATACAGAACCCGTTAATCTGCCAGACAACCGTGATTTCCCAATATTCCATGCGTAAAGGCCGTGTATCTTTGAGGAAGGGCGGGGCTTCACCCCGCGACTCCGTTTGCAAATAGGCCCATGCATCGACGCACACAAATTTATTTTTCTCCTCTACCCCGCCCGACACAATATTTCCCGTCCCATCGCGTTATATAAGCATGAATAAAATCAGATATATAAACCTCTGCATTGTGGAGTTCGGGAAGCGCAACGGCATGCCAGCGGCTATGGCGTTCAACTATCTGAATGCCTACAAAGGGTTTGATTTCCTTGACAGGAACTACGAGGCCGAGCACCTGCTGCCGCTTGACGACACGTTGTCAGACCTCGCCACCTACTGCCGACGTCACGGAGGGACGATGGCATGAGGCTCTATCATGGTTCAAACGTCGACTTCGACAAGATAGACCTTGCCAAATGCCGCCCCAACAAGGACTTCGGCCAAGGGTTCTACCTGACAGACATACGCAGTCAGGCCGAGGCCATGGCTGTCCGTCGCTGCGAGTTCGAGGAAACGGGAAACCCCATCGTGCAGGAATACGAGTTCGACGAACACATGATTGACAGCCAGGAGGTCAAAGTCAAGATATTCGACGGCGTAAGTCAGGAGTGGGCGGAGTTCATATTAATGAATCGTATGGCGCATGGCGACCGCAAACATGATTACGACATAGTTGTCGGGCCCGTGGCCGACGACGGGGTTGTGTTCCAGCTGAACCTGTATATGCAACGGCTGATAACCATGGAGACGCTAATCAAAGAGCTCACCTTCTCGCACCTCAACAACCAGTATTTCTTTGGCACCGAGCGTGCCATCCAACAATTGAAACGCGTATGAGCATCACAGAAGAACAGCTGCAATTCATCATCAACAGCGATGTGGAGCAGATAGTGGCCTATCTGCAGGCCGACGAAGGGCTGACACTCAGCCAAGCCTTCGGCCGTGTGTACAATTCGCCGATTTACAAAAAGCTCATCAATACAAACACCGGGCTCTACCTGCAGAGTCCTGATTATATCTACGATTATATTAAAACAAACGGATAACCTATGAAACACACCATCCTCACACTGGCAGCGGTGGCGCGACCGGTTTCATAGAGTATGCGAAGAAAGCATACAAAGGTTTGTCCATCATTGTCCCCTCTTTTTTCAGTCGTTTCACTGTACTTTCCGAGACGTTGGTGAGCTTGGCCACCTTTCTGTATGGCTCTGCAGCTACGGTATTTTTCTCAATAATTGCTTTCGGTATCGAAGCGGTGTGGTACCGGTCTGATGTTTGAAGAAGTGAATGAAGGACGACGGGGTGGAAAAGCCAAGTCTATCTCCAGCGTCATCTTGCCCTGCTGCACCACCACGACACGGCCGTCAACGGCACGATTCGTGGTACTCTACCACCACTGGCTGTGGGGCCGTAGCCATCGGCATGCGCATGCAGTATTGCCGCTACTACGCCAAGGGCGGTGTACGCTTCACCCCTGCCGGCGGCACAACCCGTGAGGCTAACGGCGATATGATTTATGAGTATGCCTATATGGGTATGCCTGACCCGGCGGCGCACGTCTGACAGTTTTACTATTTACTTCTTCACCACCTTGCGGAGGACGGTGCCATCGCTTGTGACGATGCGCAACATATATATGCCGGTGGGCTGGTCGCTGAGGTCTACAATGGACTGATAAGACGTCATCACGGCGCGGCCGTTGAGGTCGAGGACAACGACATACATCAGGTCGGCAGCATCAACTATAACCTTGTCTGAGGTGGGGTTGGGATAGATATCCACCTCTACGTTGTTGGCGGTCTGGATGCTCTGGACTCCGGGAACCATAAAGAGACCCGTCATCTCAATCGCACCATTGTCCATAAAGCCTATTATGTCGGCTTGGCCCGTAGTGGTATTGACTTTGCATAAACCGTTTTCTGAACTTGTGGAATATTGTGCCCAAAAAAGTTCGCCGTTATTTCGGTCGAAAGCCATAGACTGCACATATTGGCATCCTTTCCCAGTGGAACCCACCTGTGTCAAAGTGGCGTCGGCAAGGTTGACAGAGTACAAAATACCGTCGTTGAGAGAGATGCCGTATGCCTTGCCCTGGCTGTTGATGGCAAAGCCCTGCAGATCTTTTTCCAAGGCGCCTATGATGGTTAGTGAGCCTGTTGCAAGTTCTATGCTTGCCAAATTGCGACTGACGATGGCGTACAATGTGTTGTCAACATAGTTGTAGGACATCTCTTTGATGTTAACTTCATCGGAATTAGAACTCACTTCCTCTAATGAACTGATTACCGGGTTGGTGGATGAAAATGAGGTCTTGTATATCTTATGATCATCTTTGTTGAATAAATACACTATACCGTCGACATATTCGACACTGAAAATATTGCCCAAACTGTCGGAAATTGACTGTGCCTGCTCCGGATGGTGCATATCGAACTTGTAAAAATGGTGATTCAAATTCTTGTTTTCTGTATAAGTAATATACCCATACCATTGCGCATTGGACTCCACAGTGGTCTGCGGCTCGAACGGGCTGATGGTTATCATTGCACTGTCGGCAGCCATCTCGCTGCCGCGATAGACGGTGATACGCACCTTGTAGGTGCCGCCAACCTTCCATTTGACTTCTGCGCTTGTAGCCGAGGTATAGTTCCAACTGGAATGGTCTTCTGTATACCATTCATAGCCCGTCACATCGTCTGGATAGTCTGCTTGGACCTGGACATATTCATTGGCCTGGCCTGTCGTCGGGGCGGTGAGGGTGACATAGAGAGGCTCCGAGGCCTGTGATGGGGAGGTGATGAAACGCACCGAGCTGCGCAACGGTGTCGTCGCGCCTTCAATACCGGAATTGTACATTTCCGTGGCATCGTAGGTCTGTTCGTCCGAATATTTAAAAATTGCCATATCGTTGTCGGTGCCATGGCAGCGGAAAGAGTGGCCTGACGAATAGTCGTCGTCATCGGCATCCATCGCGATAACAAGGTTGTTGCCACTCTGCGAGACGTATGGCTGGTCGAACCAGATGGTGTACCATCCTTCCGAGCCGCCGCCGGGGAGCACTATGGTACCCTCGAAGACAAGTGAGCTGGACCATACGTCACCCCAATTCGTACTGCTTATGAACTCGCTTTGAGCGTTCCAGTCGGCATAGAGCCTGATATGGCGGTTTATCTCGTTGCTGCTGCTCGTCGACAAGTGATAGAACTGGATGCCGTAGAGTGCAGTACCGTCGCCGCCGACCTCGTTGTTCATATATATCTGCTGTGATACTGTGTTCTGGTAAAAACAATATGTGGGCAGAAAGCTTGTGGTGTTGTCCGACTGGGTGCCAATCTCGATAAATTGCATCGAGGACGAAGAGGAGGTGAAGAAACGCGTGTTGGGACGGTAATAGGAATATCCATAGTTATCCGAAATGCTGGCTATGCTGCCGAAGGTGCTGGTACTGTAGGCCGTCTCGTCATTGTAGGCATACATAGACAAGCGCGTTGGGTATTCTGTACTCTCGTATTGGTGGTAGTTGGCATAATCGCTCACGGCATCGTCAATGATGGTGACAACAAGGTTGCTGGTGCCATTGTAGGCAAACGACTGGTCGAACAAGATGGTGACCCATTCGTCGAAAGAGGTGTTGGGTATAAACAGAGGTCCGTCGTAAACGAGCGTGCCCACCGATGTGACCCAGTCATTGTCATTACTGAACGATGTCTTGGAGGTGTGTGCCAGATAGACCTTCACATCGCGGTAGCAGGAATCGGTGCTGGCATCCGCAAAGTGTTGGTACGAAATAGAATGAATGTTGGTACTGCCACCCATCTCTGAAGCGAGATAGATACTCTGCGAGATGCTGTGGTTGTAGTAATTGTTGAGCGGGATGGCTGAATTATTGTCATCTCCGCTGCCAACATTGACATACTGCGCCGAAGCGCTGGGGACAGCCCCTAAAAGCAGGAACGTTGCTGCTAAAATCAATAATAGTTTCTTCATGGTCTTTTATTTAATTTGTGTTGTGTTGTTCTCCATAACGTTGTAACCCCAAAATTATTGTTTAGGGAGAGCTGTTAATCCACCCATCCTCACCTGCATAGACGATGACGCAATCATTTCGACAATATGGTTTTTTCGCCGCCTTACGGAGACTATGAAATATGATTTGAAAAAAAAAATTACTCTAGAATGATTGTAGTTTCTGAGAAAGTTCGTATTTTTGCAATTTGAATTTTCAATAGCAAAAACGATATGAACAGAATCGAAACCCATCCTATTCTCGACATCCCCCAGCCGGAGGTTGTCGAATTCTTGTTCAACGGCCAGCCTGTAAAAGGTCTTAAAGGCTACACGATAGCCGCTGCTCTCCATCAGGCTGGTTTCCCAGTCCACAGCCATAGTCTTAAGGGCCGCAACCGCAGTCTGAACTGCGGTATCGGCAAATGCGGTGCCTGCGAAATGCTGGTGGACGGCAAGGTACGCCGCATCTGCATCACCCCTGTTGACGGTGTGCACGAGGTGCGTCAGATTGCCCATGAAGAGGCTGAAATGCCCTCTGTCGTCGAGCAACAACCCCGCGAGGTGAAGATTTACAAGACTACCGTGGCAATTATCGGTGCCGGCCCTGCCGGTCTTGCTTGCCGCGAGCAGCTCAATGCCTTCGGCATCGACAACCTCGTCATCGATTCCATGAACCGCATCGGAGGTCAGTTCAACATGCAGACCCACCAGTTCTTCTTCTTCGAGCGCGAGAAACGCTTCGGTGGCATGCGTGGTTTCGATATCGCCAAGACCCTTGCCGGTGACGATGCTTCGGGCATTCTGCTGAACCACACCGTCTGGGATCTCCTCGAAGGCCGCCGCGTGGCTATAAAGAACATGGCCACGGGCGAGATGGCATACGTTGATGCTGAGCATCTCGTGGTTGCCACGGGTGCTGTCCCATTCATGCCTACTTTCGAGAACGATGATGTTCCCGGCGTCTACACCGCCGCGGTGTTTCAGAAGATGATGAATCAGGAGCATACCCTCCTCGGCAAGCGCGTCCTCACCGTGGGTGCCGGCAATATCGGCTATCTTACCTCCTACCAAGGCATGCAGGCCGGTGCCACCATCAAGGCCATCATCGAAGCCATGCCCCGTGAGGGCGGCTTCCCCGTGCAGGCCAACCGTGTGCGCCGTCTCGGCATTCCCATCATGACGGGCTACACCCTCGTGCGTGCTATCCCCAACGATGACTACAGTGGCATCAAGGGGGCCGTCATTGCCAAATGCGAGAGCTTCAAGGCCATCCCTGGCACCGAGCAAGTAATAGAAAACATCGATATCATCAATATCTGTACCGGCCTCACCCCCGACAACCAGCTCCTCACCAAGGGCCGCGAGGTCTTTGGACACAATGTCTATGGTGCAGGCGATGCCATCCGCATTGGTGAGGGCACCAGTGCTGTACTCCGTGGCAAACAAGTAGCCTACGAGGTGGCGCAGAACCTCAACATCCGCTACAACTATGATGAGTATCTCGACATCTCGCGTCAGTATATTGATTCGCAGCAGCACCCCGTGCGTGTGTTAGAGAAACCCAATCTTCCTACCCCGGAGCGCATGAAGCTGAAACCCTTCGTGCAGACCGACTGCCTCTTTGGCTTCGCCTGCAATCCCTGCACCTTTGCCTGCCCGCAGGGCGCCATAACCAAGCCTACCACCAGCAGCACTCCCACCGTCGACTACGACAAGTGTATCGGCTGTATGCAGTGTGTATCGGGCTGTCCGGGTCTGGCCATCTTTGGCTACGACATGCAAAAGAACGTCTGCTTCCTGCCCATCGAGTACGAGGCACAGGAAGGTGCCGAGGTCTTCCTGGTCGACAACAACGGCAAGAAGATAGGAGAGGGCGTGATTGAGAAGATTCTCAAGAAAGCCAACAAGACAAACGTCGCCCGCGTCAAGGTAACGGAGAACGGAGAACTGAAAACGGAGAAGAAAACGGAGAACGGAGAAATGAAAACGGAGAACGGAGAACTGAAAACGGAGAACGGAGAACTGAAAACGGAGAACGGAGAACTGAAAACGGAGAACGGAGAACTGAAAACGGAGAACTTGACTGACATCAAGGGCTTCATCCTGAAGGAAAGATATTCGGACAAGCAGATATTCGGACAATCCGAAAATCCGAAAATCAAAAAATCCGAAAATCCCACCTATGTATGCCACTGCGAGGACATCAGTCTCGACGACGTGCTGGCTGCCGTGGGCGACCGCAAGGTCATCTCCGTCGACGAGCTCAAGCATATCACCCGCATGGGCATGGGTCCCTGCCGCGGCAAACGCTGCATCCAGCGTGCCCGCCTGGCACTCCGCGCCCGTGGTATCGAGCTCACCGGTGACGCTACACCCCGCGCTCCTCTCTCCAACCAGATAACCCTAGGAGATCTCTATAACCCACACACTAAGGAGGTCTTCGTCTACACCAAGCCCGGCAACGTGCGCCACGAGCATGTCCGCGTGCTCATTGCCGGCGGTGGCATTGCTGGCAGCGGCCTCTTCCGCTATTTCTCCGAGGCAGGCTGCAATCCCGTGATGATCAACTACAGCCGTGGTGCTTCCTGGCGCAATATCGGCGGCGGCCGCCCCGCATTCTCCAACCCCGACATTGCCGACATCGCTGCCCACAACCGCGAGATTTTCAAGAGCATCCAGGCTGTCCACAACATCAACTTCCAGCCTACAACCTACGTCAACCTCGTTCACGATGACGCCACCTACCGCTCGCTCGACGCCTCTCGCGCTTGGAGCGACGCCTACATGGTAGACCGCAAGGACTTCAAGAAAGAGATTTCTCCCCTCTGGGACGATAGCAAGGATACCTACAGCCACGCCCTCATCACTCGCGACTGCTGGCAAGCCACTCCCGGACGCGTCATCGACTATATCCGTGGCATCGGCGTGCAGAACGGCGGTCGCTACTACGAGGACTGCGAACTCCTCCATGTCTGGCGCGTCGGCGACAAGTACTTCGCTCTCGTGCGCGACCACGAAGGCCAGTATATAGAATATGAGTGCGACCATTTCGTCAACGCCATGGGCTGGGGTGCCGAGAAGTTCATCGACCAGCTCGACCTCAACATCGGACTCTATCCCGTCAAGCACCAGGCTTTCATCACTCGCCGTCTGCCCATGATGGGTAAGGTGACGAATGGCAAGCAGGGTCCCCTTGACATGATTATCGACCGTCGCCACTACAAAGGCTTCAGTGCCGTCTACGGACAACAGTTCGGCCACACCGGCCAGATTATCGGCTGCGCCAGCCCCGACACCGATGCCTACGAGGCGCGCCAAAATATCAAATACAACAGCAAGGAGTTCCTCGAGATTGTCTCCGAAGTCTTCGCCGAGTGGATTCCCAACCTCCGAGAGGTGGGCTTCCTAGCCGTCTGGGCAGGCCGCTACACCGAGCCGCGCTACGTTGTCGACCCCGAGGTGGGCCTCCTTACTGGTCTCCGCGGTCACGGCTTCATGCTCGGCCAGTACCTCTCGAAGCTCTATGTCGACAAATACCTGGGTCGCCCCGTGCCATCATATATGGACGACCTGGCGCTTTCCGGCAAAGGACTGTCGGAGAATGCGTTCAAGTAGAGGAACGAAACCGTAATAACGAAATAACGAAATTTTTTTTAATCAACCTAATTTATCATTATGTACAAGTTTTTTATGAAAATGTTGCTCTTGGCGGCGCTATGTGTGCCGTGGGCAACGAGGGCACAAGACTGCACACAGTCGGTGCCTTACGTCCAGGATTTCGAGGGCGTAAACGGTGTCAGCTACAGCACTGCCGGCTCCTTGCCAGCATGCTGGAGCGGCTTCTCCAACGGAACGTCGGCTGCCTACGTTCCTCATGTCGTCGGCAGCGGCACTTATTGGTATACCCATTCGGGTTCAAATGCCCTGGGCTTTACCTCTGGCACTGCTACTTACGGCAACACCAAGTATGCTTTCCTGCCTCCCGTGGGTGTGGCGTTAAACCAACTGCAACTCACTTTCTGGATGTGCACCGAGAGCAGTTCGTCTGGCACTCTGACTGTCGGCTACGTCACCTCTGACGACACGTCGACATTCACTGCCATCCAGTCCTTCCCCGCCTCTGCATCCACTGCCCATAGCGGCACTGGTTTGCAGGCCAGTGCGGGTGCCGAGTACACGGTCTCCCTTGACACATTGCCTCCTACGGCAACGCGTCTGGCCTTCAAATGGTACTATAACAGTTCCTACTTTTCCTGCTTTGTCGACGATGTCGTACTCTCTTATCCTCCTACCTGTCCTCGTGTCGAGGGGCTTTCTGTGGCTCCCTCTTCCGACGAGGCTGTCGTCTCCTGGACCGAGATGGGCTCTGCCACCAACTGGGAAGTTGTGGCATCTGACGCTTCCGGCGTAGTCTTCTCGCAGATTGCCAACACCAATCCCTTCACGGTCACCAACCTTGCTGCCAACACCAACTATACTGTCTCCGTCCGCGCTGTCTGTGGCGCTGGCGACACCAGCCTTGCTCGCTCTGCATCCTTCCGCACCCTTTGCGAGGCTGTGACAACCGACAGCCTGCCATGGACATACAGCTTCGAGGATGCCACCGGCTCGGGATCATCCAATACGTTTAATCCTTGCCTTGGCAGCTACCGCCTCAATACAACAACCGCTTATCCCTATCCTTATTCGGCACAAGCCTCCAGTGGAACATACTCAGCCTATTTTTATAGTTCTGCTACCATTCAGAGCTGGCTGACGCTCCCGCTTTTCGAAGAAGACCTCAACAACCTGTACCTTTCCTTCAAAGTGCTCCGCACTTCCAACACCTATGGCCATTGGAAAGTGGGTGTCATGAGCGATCCTGCCGACATTACCACTTTCGACACTCTCGCCACTGGTCAGGCAAGCAACAACAACGTATGGGAAACGGTCGAGGTCTCCCTTGCCAACTACAATGGCAACGGCCTTTATCTGGCCATTCTCGCTCCTACCGGGAGTGCCAACTACACCTACGTCGACGACATCACGGTCTCCTATCCTCCCGCTTGCCCCACTCCGTCGGACATCGTGGCTACCAATGCCACGTCCAACACTGTCGACCTCTCCTGGTCCTCTAATGCCTCTGGTTATATCGTCGAGTACGGTCTGCAGGGATTCACTCCGGGCACCGGCGACAGTGTGGTTTCAAGCACCAATTCCGTCACCCTTACCGGTCTCTCGATGGGCTTCGCATACGGCGTCTATGTCTCGGCAATATGCGGAGAGGACACCTCCAACGCCACCTACGGCACGTTCCAGACTGGCTGCGGCAACATCACCGACGATGACCTGCCTTATTCTGAGAACTTCGAAGCATACGGAACGGGTGCCAGCTATCCTATCAATGCATGCTGGAACAAGTCCCTCGTGGTCACAACTGGTTCTGTTTCGACACAGTTCCCCTATCCTTACAGCACCGCTGCCATCAACGGCAGCCGTGGCTTGTATTTCTATGGTGTCAAGACCAGCTCGAGCGAATATGGATGCTGGGCTGCCATGCCTCTCATCGATGATGATTTGGATGTCAGCAGCCTGATGGTCAACTTTATGGTCAAGCGTTCTTCCTCTTCGTCCACCTCTACATCCACCTACTCATGCACCATCCTCGTCGGTGTCGCCGACTCTCTGAATGGTCTCAACTCCGCCGCCGCCCTCAGCAGCAATGTTGCCTGGATTGACACTCTCGACTTCTCGTCCGAACCGGCTTCATCAGTCCACAGTGCCGAGGTGAGCTTCGGGAACTATATGGGTGAAGGCAAATATATCGTCTTCTATGCTCCCGCTCCGGCTCAAACGACGACTTCTAACTACAACGTTGTCTATCTCGATGACATCATCCTGCGCCACATCCCCAGCTGTTTCTGGCCTTCCGAGGTCGTCGCCGCACAGGTCGGTAGCGACGAGGCTGTCATTGCCTGGACCCCCGACGAGCGCACCAGCAACCCCAACGGCTGGAACATAGAGTATGGTCCTCAGGGCTTCACTCCCGGTGATGGAGAGCAGCTGACTGTCAACGATACTGTCGTCACTCTCACCGACCTCGTGCCCCAGACTGCCTACGATGTCTATGTCTCTGCCGACTGCGGCGGCGACGTCTCCGAGGCTGTCCTGGTCTCTTTCATGACCAGCGATGTGGCTGCCGAGATGCCTTATTTCACCAGCTTTGAGGATGGACAGGACAGCGCCTGGGTGCTGCTCAATGCCAACCAGACTAACCAATGGGTTATCAACAACCTCGACGAGCAAAACGGTAATGCCTTGTTCATCTCCAACAACGGCACTACCAATGCTTACTCCCACTCGGCCTCCAATGTCTTCGCAGTGCGCACTTTCGAAATTGCTGAGAGCGGCGACCTCACTATCAGTTTCGACTGGAGAGCGTACGGTGAGAGTAGCTACGACTATATTCGTGCCTTCATCGTTCCTACCTCTGTCAACATTGCTCCCGGCGAGACCAATGGCATCACTGCCACCGCTACCCCCGAAGGGTGGATTAACATAGGTTCTTACAACAGTGCCGTGAAACTGAACCTCAGCGACACTTGGAACAGCAACGTCACCATTCTCCATATCGATGAGGAGAACACCGGCTTCTACAAACTTGTCTTCTTCTGGCACAACGACGGCTCCGGAGGTAACCAGCCCCCCGCAGCAATCGACAATATCGAAGTCCGTATGCTCACCTGTTCCCAGCCTGCCGACCTCGTCCTCGTCAATGCCGAGACCGACCAGATTGACATCGCCTGGACACCTACCGGCGACGAAAGCCAGTGGCAGGTCCGCAACGGCGATGGCGCTTGGGAGGATGTCTACGACACCGCCTATTCAGCCACCAACCTCACCTCCTACACCGAGTATTCATTCTATGTGCGTGCTGTCTGCGGCGATGGCGACACCAGCTTCGTCACCGGCCCACTCATGGCCAGGACTCCTCGCGACTGCGGCCCCGGAAGCTTCAACATCGTCGACACCATCGGTGACGGCACCTCTGCTTCGTCGAGCTATGCTTTCTATAACTCCACGTCCTACCGCACGGGTTTCACCAGCAGCATCTTCACTGTACAGGAACTCAACGGCATGGGCCTTCAGGTCAACAACCGCATCAATGGCATCAAGCTGCACAGCGGTACCACCGGCGGCACTATCCGCAATGCCAAGGTATACCTCATGGAGACTCAACTCGATGGTTTCAGCTCCACGCCGGCTAACGACACCGTCTTCCGCGACACCATGACGCTCGTCTACAGCGGCGACCTCGTGGTTCCTGTCAACTCATGGGTTACTATTCCTTTCACCACTCCTTTCTCCTACAGCGGCAACAACAACCTGCTGATTACCATGGCTCGCGACACCACAGCTACGGCTGCTGTCACATTCTATTATACCAACACCACACCCGATTACATCAGCTGCTATGGCTACCGTAGCAGCGCCACGGCTGCACAGAACTATGTCTACCGTACCTATTATCGTCCCAATGTGGTATTCGATATCTGCTCCGAGATTCCTACCTGCCCCCGCCCCATGGAGGTAAACGTTATCAGCAGAAGCGACACCTCTGTCACTATAGCATGGGAGAACATCGGCTCCAACTATCAGTATGCCATAGGCCTTGATGGTTTCGACCCCGACCAGGCCAATGCCGTGTCGACCACCGACACCTTCGCCATTATCAACGGCCTGTCGCAGCTTACCAGCTACGATGTCTATGTCCGCAATGTCTGCGACAACAACCTCGTCAGCGAGTGGTCGATGCCAACGAATTTCGTCACTCCCTGCGCTGCCCAGCCGATTCCCTACAGCGAGAACTTCGAGTCTTACGGCTCTGGCTCTGCCCAGGCCATCAGCCCCTGCTGGACCAAGGGCACCAACTCGACGACGGCCTATCCCTACCCCTATAGCACCAACCCCGTCAGCGGCGAGCGCAGCCTCTATTTCTACGCCAATACTTCAACCACCAACTCTTATTACAGCTATGCCGCCCTTCCGCTCTTGGCTGCTCCCGTCGACACTCTGGCTGTCAGCTTCAGCGTGCGCCGCTACAGCTCTACAACGGCTACCTACACCTCCAGGCTCCTGGTCGGCGTGATGTCTGACCCGAACGACATCAACACCTTCGTCGGCGTCGACACTATCGACCTCTACGATGAGGATCCCCTCTCGGTCCACACCTTCGAGGTCGCTTTCGACAGCTACACTGGCAATGGGCAGTTCATTGCTTTCTATGATGCCGTCCCGCCGTTGTATGGCACCGGTACCGCCTCCTACAGCTACATCTACCTCGACGACATCGTTGTGGACTACATCCCCTCTTGCCGTCGCATCATCGATGTCACCTTCGACGGCTCTAACGAGAACAGTGCCTCCTTCCACTGGGTTGACCCCAACGCCAACAATGGCGGCGGTTACGAGGTCGAATACGGTCCCGAGGGCTACACCCCCGGCAACGGCACCAGCCTCACCACCATCGACACCTTCATCACCATCACTGGTCTTGCAACCAGTACCGGCTATGACTTCTATGTGCGCCCGTTGTGCTCTGCCACCGACTTCGGTCCCTGGTCCTTTGCCACCAACTTCCGCACTGTTTGCGGCATCTACCCCGTGCCCTTCTTCGAGGACTTCGAGAGCTATGGCTCGGGTGCCAGCTATGGCATCGACCCCTGCTGGAACAAGGGCACGAGCAGCACTGTCGCTTATCCCTATCCCTACAGCACCAATGCCGTCAATGGCTCGCGTAGCCTCTACTTCTACGGCTATCTGCCTTCGTCGGCAACGTCAACACCCGTTTACAGCTATGTGGCACTGCCCGAATTCAATGTCAGCGTCGACTCGCTCGAACTCTCCTTCAAGGTGCGTCGCTACTCCACCACTACCGACTACTACACCACACGTCTCCTCGTTGGTGTCATGAGCGACCCCACCGACATCAGCACCTTCGTGGGCATCGACACCATCGACCTCAAGAACGAGGCCGGCGGCTCCATCCACGATGTGGTGGTTGAATTTGGCAGCTATACCGGCACCGGCAAGCACATTGCCATCTATGACGCCGTTCCGCCACTCTATGGAACCGCCACATATTCTTATAGCTACGCTTATGTCGACGACATCATCGTCGATGTCGCTTCGCCTTGCGGCCGTCCGTTCGCCCTTGTCGGTGACGTGACTGCCAACAGTATCACTCTCGACTGGACCGACACGGTAGGAGCCACCCAATGGCAGATTGAGTATGGTCCCAGCGGCTTCGAATTGGGTCAGGGTACCACTGTCAATGTGAGCCAGAGACCATACACCATTACCGGTCTCACACCTTCTACTGCTTACGATGTCTATGTGCGCTCGTTCTGCTCGCCAGGAGTGCTGGGCGGCACCAATAGCGGTATCGCTACCTACACCACAAGCCAGGTTCCGGCCACCGTGCCTTACCTCTACACCTTCGAGAGTGCCACCGAGTGGGACAACTGGCAGACGGCTTCCAACAACGCTGTCTCCTGGTATCGCGGCACCGCCGAGGCCGCCGAAGGCCAGTATGGACTCTATGTGTCGGCCGATGGTGGCCTGACTTGCAACTCTCTGCATTCCACCATCACCAATGCCGTTGTCTACCGCGACATCGACTTTGGCTCCACAGTGTCGAGCTTCGAGGTTAGCTTCCTCGCCAAGGCTGCCGGTGTGAACGACGGCAACTATGAAGGTATTCATGTGATGCTTGTCGATCCCGCAGCTCCTGTGGCCTCCTCGTCGACAGCTCTCACCTCGCCGTGGGGCACCATCTCCACCGTACACGTGGTTCGCGACACCAACTGGAGTCACAAGACCGTGCTCTTCGACAATGTGAGCGGTGTGAAGCGTCTGGTATTCTACTGGTTCACCTCCACCACCACAAGCCACCCCGTCTGGGAAGGCGCCGGTGCTATCGACAGCGTCGCCGTTGTTGAGCAGAGCTGTGTGCGTCCTCTCAACACCACGGTCACCAACGTCGGCTCCGACTTCGTCTCGCTGCAGTGGGATGGCGACGTCAATGCCAACTACCTGGTTCGCCTCCGCGAGGAAGGCACTACTGTCAATATCGACAATACTGCAGCCACAACCAGTATCACAATCAACAACCTTGCTCCTTCTACCGAATATAATGTATGGGTATACCATGTTTGTGATGACAACACCATGAGCTATAGCGCACCCGTCATTTCATTCAAGACCACCTGCACCCTCATCAGCGCAGTCGACACCTTGTATGAGGACTTCAACGCTGTCGACGGAGCAGCCTACAACGCTGCCGGTGTCCTGCCCGATTGCTGGGAGGGCTACTCCAACGGAACCAGCGATGCCTATATTCCTCACGTCACCGACGGCAACACCTACTCCTACTCTATCTCCGGCAACGCCATCACCCTCACCAGCGGTAGCGGCACAACTTACGGCAACACCAAGATTGTGCGTCTGCCTAAGTTCACCGAGCCTCTCAACACCCTCACCATGAGCTACTGGTACTGCACCGAGAGTTCCACAAACGGTACTCTGTATGTGGGCTACATGACCGGACTTGACTACGAGAACGACTTCGTGCCTCTTGTGACACACCCCGCATCATCTGACTCGTATCATAGCGGCAACGGTCCTCAGCCTGCCGGTACAGGAATATTCGATACCGTGTCGTTCGACAGCGTGCCGGCCGAGGCAATGTTCATCGCCTTCAAGTGGTACTACAACAGCACCTTCTACAGCGTCTGTATCGACAATGTCGAGGTTACATCATCCGGCAACTTCTGTGTTGCTCCCACCGTGCTGCCTGCCACCGGCATCACCTATGGGGATGCTACCCTCAACTGGAGCAGCAACGCCACCGACTTCGAGGTCGCCGTCAAGGCTGCCACCGATGCCACATGGCCTGCCGAGGTCGCCGTCAATGGTGCCACTAGCTACACCGTCACAGGCTTGATGCCCGAGACACAGTACCTGTTCCGCGTCCGCGCCATCTGCGACACCACAGAGGGTATGATTTCCGACTGGGTTGAGGGTACCTTCACCACCGCCGAGCTGCCCTGCTTCGATCCCGAGAACCTCGTCGCCACCGGCACTGGCTACACCACCGCAACCCTC
>CACZUZ010000002.1 GCA_902784465.1 uncultured Bacteroidota bacterium | reverse complement strand
TTCACCTCTTCCCATTCCGAACAGAGAAGTTAAGCCTCACATCGCCGATGATACTGCACTTGTTTGTGGAAAAGTAGGTCGCCGCCAATCTTTTATAAGAGCATCTCAAACTGGGATGCTCTTTTTTTTGCTGTGCTATTATACAATATTATAATATCTTTTGCGTTATTATTGCAAAAAAAGATGATCTGCCAGTAATCAGTCGTTTCTATGGAATTGTAATCAAGATGTTCTTCAAGCCGAAAGAACACGAAGTTGCACATATCCATGCCATATATGACGAATATGTGGGTATCTTTGACATACACACTTATGAGATGACGATGGGTGACTTGCCGGTGCAGGCGCAACGGCTTGTTAAGGAATGGTTGCAGACCAATGGCCCTGCCCTGATTGAGATGTGGAACACTCAGATAATAAAACAACTTCCTCCGCTGAAATGAACACGCTACCTCGCATAAAAACGGTTGTCCCGATGGACGATTATCAGCTTTCCGTGCTGTTTGATGACGGCAGGAAGGTGGTATACAACATGGCGGAGGATATTGACACAATCAGTGCGTTCAATGACCTGCGTACCGTCGAGGGACTGTGGCCGCAGGTGCAGCTGGACAAGAGCCGCACGGTGATCTACTGGAATGATTGGATAGACCTTCCGTCCGACACCATCTATGAATATGGTCGATAAAAAGGAGTCCCATTGGGACTCCTTTTTATCGACCATATCACTAGTCTTCATTTTTCTTACTCCTCGACGTGACAGTTTCCCTTACTATAAATCTCCGTAACCTAGACAGATGCTCTTGTTTTAAAGTTTATTCTGTGCAGACTAATCTAATACGATATGAACAATCCCCGGTCTTTTTTTGACCAGAAGTCCAGTATCGATACCAACTATTACCATATGCGGTACATTTGAATCTAATTAAATTAAGCTTGTCTTTGTTCTCTATCATTAAGTTGAATTCCTCTTCGGTTGGTAACCTCCAGTGTGATTTGCCATATACTTTATTTTTGTTAATATTGGCTATTGTAGTAGCAGGATACTCTTCGTAGGAACCAAGATCTTCAGGGAAAACATACAAAAAACCAGCGATACAAATAGGTGCTTTTTGTGTCGGTTTAATATATACAGGTTTTTCTACAACTTTCTCAACAATACGTTCCTTAGTTTGACCTTGTCCATTGTTTTGTTGAATGATAATATTCTGTGAAAAAATACAACCACACATACTAATTAATAATGTAAAAGAAAGAATCTTTTTCATTTTTCAGTTGCCCGTTATATACCATCGGCACGTCGGTTTTGATTTTTAATAACATGTTATTTCTGTAGTTCCGATGAAGAATGCACATAAAAAGAGCGTGGAACTTTTAAGTCTTCATCGGTGTTTATGAGGTCTTCGACTACCTATGCTATCCAATTACAACGTACAAGCCCACGCGTAATGCGGGAGTGCCGTCGCTCTGCTCTGGATAGCATTCATGAAGTTGTCGAAGTTCCATAAACACCAGATAAGCTACTTCGCTTTTTCCTATTCTATGATGTGCATACTAAACTATGCGCTATGCTTCATTGGCAAATGTATTCGTTAATAATTCCGTTTTGGTTTGCTATAATTTATTTCTCTGTGGTTGCAAGATATTCTGTGGCAGTCATCACGGGGAGACGAGAGGCGGTGAAGTCCTTGCCGTTGCGGGTGATGATGACCTCGGCATCCTCGGTCAAGGCCGAGAAGTATTGGAGGGCATCCTCAAAGTCGGTGAAAGCAGAGTCGAGTGCTTGACGGACAATGTCGGCATCGACTCGCGTCGGGGTGCAGTATTCGCAGAAGATGCTGAGGCGTTCCAAAATCTCGCCGTGTTCCATCTTGGCCTTCTCCATGAAATAACTGGCTGTGGCAAAGGAGAGAGCGGAACAGAATATTTCTGCCTGCCCTTTTTCCGATAGGCTGAGGATGCGCAGTGCGGCATCCCGCAGTTCGCCGGTCCGGAGCAGTGCGTCAATGACAATGTTGGTGTCGAGAAACAGGCGTTTCATTTGTATTTCTCCATTAGGTATTCGTAACGCATCTGGTCAAGTTCCTCATCGGAGATGTACCACGAGTTTTCTCTAATCAGACGGGAGACACCGGGGGTAATCCGGTCATCGGTGGCTTTTCCCGCATGTTCGACGGCACCGGCAAGAATGGTTTCCAATTCTGGTGCAAGAGGTTCCGCGGAGGCTTTTGCATCGTGTTGTGGAGCAACGGCGAGGCGAATCAAGAGCGACTCCACCTGGTGTTGTATCCATTGTGCAATATCGGTATCGGCACCTATGGCGGGGCGTGCCTGCTCAATAAGAGTGTCGTTTACAGTGATGTTGTATGTGCACATAATATTTTGTTTTTCGATTTGCAAAAGTACACATTTTATTTGAATTGGCAAAAACTTTTTTCAAACTGTGTGCAGAGTGCAAATGGTTTCGGATGCCACCGGCATCCGAAACGGACGTTTTAGGTGCAATCCCCCAGTGTGCCGTTAATAAGCGGGCTATGATTGGCTGTGAGGCTGACAAGCCGAGTAAGTGGGAAACCAGGAAATTTGGGAGACTACATGACAGGGCAGGGGAGGGCCTTACGTTTGACTCGCTTGTCAGAATTTGTTCTGTAGATAATACCAATCTCAAGTGAACCGATTGATTTTGAGGCTGGCGTCAGTTTTGAGATGTTGGCATCATAGGTCAATGCAAAAACAAAGGAATTCCATTCTGCCGCCAACTCAACGAGAGCTGCATCTCGCCAGCGGTAATGTATTCCTCCGCAGAACGACAGGTTGTTGCCTGAGGACTCTGACACATACCACTTGACGTCGCAACCCAACATCGCTTCTCTGTAGTTCCGTTGTATCATGAACGCGACAAGTGGCAGCACAGAGATATTGCTCCACGACCGGTATTCGACGCGTGCGTAACTGCTCAACCGCCTTTCTATGAAGGCATCACTCATCGTTGAATACGAGATATTTGGTCTGTTCAGGTTATGCCCCGCAAGGGCTAATTTGAAATATAGCTCGTCGGTTGGCTGGTAAAACCATGCCGCCCCGGCCGCAAGAGTGAAAAAGTTTGCTGTTGTTTTTTCCATCAGGTCCGAAGGCTCCTCCATGTCTATCTCGGCAGTGTTGAACCCCGATTGTCCGCCCCCCCCCTGGATGCCAACCGAAATGAAATTGTTCCCCTGGTTGCCGATAGCCTTAAAGTATCCGATAGAGATGTTTCCGGCCGTGCTGCCATACTGTAGCGTCCCCGCGCGGTCGTTGTACAGCATCACCCCGAGGCTCACACCGTCGCGGTAATATCGCCTCCTCACCACCGCACATTCTCCAGTCGCCGCCACCGTCTGAAATGCACGGCTGACCGATGCCCATTGGTTGCGATAAACCACACCAAACCGCGCCCCCCCGTCAAAAAATCCAGTGTACGCAGGATTGTAGATGATGGGGTTGATGTCGATCTGCGAGAAATGTATGTCCTGCGACTTGCCGCAGGGTGTTCCGATGCAGAGTGTCAGACCGAGCACGAAAAGTATTTTCCTTCGTTTGTTGATGCGGTATATTGTTTATCGTCAGGTGTTTATCTAGTATATGGTGCTAGCGCGATGTCAGCGAATTCACCTCTCAGGTATTTGTAGTAGCCGGCAATCCCGACCATGGCTGCATTGTCGGTGCAGAATTGCATTGTGGGCACAAACACCTTCCAGTGATGCTTCACCCCCAACTGTGCCACCCCGGCGCGCAGTGCGCTGTTCGCCGACACTCCACCGGCTATAGCCACTTGCCTTACTCGGTATTTAACTGCCGCTTTCTCAAACTTTTTCAGCAGAAATCCAACAATGCATTTCTGTATCGACGCGCACAGGTCCGCCTTGTTTTTCTCAATAAAATCAGGCTCCTCCTTCAGCCTGTCGCGCAGATAATACAGGAACGATGTCTTTATCCCGCTGAAACTGAAGTCGAAACCCGCAATATTGGGTGTGGCGAATTGGTATGCGTCGGGGTTGCCATCCTTGGCAAGCCGGTCGATAATGGGACCGCCAGGATAGCCCAAATCCATGATTTTCGCCGCTTTGTCTATGGCTTCTCCGGCCGCGTCGTCAATGGTCTGCCCAATCAGTTCCATGTCGAAATGACTGTGCAACAACAATATCTGTGTATGTCCGCCACTGACCAAAAGACACATCATCGGGAATTCAGGTGGCTCGTATTCATCGTCTTGCCGGATGAAATGCGACAAAACGTGTGCCTGCAGGTGGTTCACTTCTATTAGTGGTATTCCCAGCGACAATGCGAAACTTTTGGCAAACGACACTCCCACCAGCAGCGACCCGAGAAGCCCAGGCCCTCTGGTGAATGCCACAGCGTCTAAGTCATTGGCTTTGACCCCCGCACGCTTCAGCGCGGTGTCAACCACTGGAACAATATTCTGTTGATGGGCTCGCGAAGCCAACTCCGGTACAACGCCGCCGTATTGCTCGTGTACTTTCTGCGATGCTATCACGTTGCTGAGCAGCCGTTCGTCGCGCAACACCGCTGCCGACGTGTCGTCGCATGATGATTCTATGGCCAGAATAAGTGACATTACTTCCTTTTTTGCGTTGCAAAATTAAACTTTTTTTATGAATCGTAAAAATAAATCTATTTACCTGCTGAATTTAAAACTTTTAGTCATTCTCTCCAAACAACTATTTTTTTACATTTGTTCAATAATAAACTCAAATGATTGTCGTTTAGTATTCATCAACTCTCATCCTGTAACTATTGTCTTGCTCAAACTTATAAAAAAAATATTCTTCCGCCTCTTGCTGACACTCTTCGTGTTGGTCTACGTCACCATAGCTTTGCTCAACTACAGCGTCGTGCAAAGCGTAGTTGCCTCTGTGGCAAGTGATTACTTCACCTCCGAGTGGGGCGGCAAAGTCCGTATCGGTTCTCTGGGATGCAACCCCATGAACCATTTGGTCCTGCGTAATGTCGAACTCATCGCCCCAGGCAACGACACCGTTTGTGTCGCTCGCAAGATGTCCTTTCGCTTCAATGGCTTTCCTTTCGACAGTCATGGCTTGTCCTTCAGCAAGATAGAACTCCACGATACCTACTATCACCTAACTGTCGACAGCGTCGGTCTCAACCTCGATTTTATCATCAATTACTACGACACAGGCGACGATGATGAAGAAGACGACGATGAAGAAGAGCCTGATTTCAAGGTTCTTGTCGATGATTTGGTACTTGATAATGTCCGCTACAGCCACGACCTCGAGGATTCCCGTCCGCCCGAGCAACGCCTTTGGGAACCCGGCGTCGATGTCCTCCACATGGACTACCGTGAGATTTCTGCCCACTTCCGCAACGTCCGCGTCGACCTCGACCGCGTCACCTGCCGCATCGACCGCTTCTCTACCAACGAACGAAGTGGTTTGCAAGTCAAACAGTTGCAAGGCAATGTCTACGTGACTCGCTCCGGCATCAGCACCACCAACCTTTACCTCGAAACCGCCGACTCCAAAGTCATCGGCGATGTCCTCCTCGACTACCGCGATTGGGACTCTATGTCCGAATTTCTCGACAGCGTCTATTTTACAGTCCATCTCGACGAGGGCTCCTACGGCGGCATGCAGGATGCTGCCTATTGGGCCCACGACCTGTGGGGTATGGATCACCGTGTCGATCTTCAGGGCAATTTCTCAGGCTTCATCAGCGACTTCCGTGCCGAGGATTTCAAGCTCACCTTCGGCGACGAGTCGGTCATCGAGTTCGATGCCTACATGTACGGCCTTCCCGACATCGACACCACCATCATCGGCGCCGAAATCCATCGCCTCCACACCACCTATTCCGACCTCGCCGCCGTACGCCATCCCGCCGGCACCAAGATGCAAGCCGAAAAACTCATCAAGGCTCTGAATAACATCGATTTGGAAGCCTCCTTCACTGGCACCATCCGCGACTTCTACGCCACCTTCTCACTCCTCTGCGACCAAGGCAACCTTAGTGGCGACCTGCTTATGGCCATGAATCCCGAAAAAGGCAACTATCGCTATACCGGCCAGTTCTCATCCAGCGGCTTCAATCTGGGCCGCTTGGCTCCAAACGAGTGGGTTTCCCGCGCCGGCTTCGACCTCACCGTCGAGGGCAACGGCTTTGAACCCAAGACGATGAATGCTTTTGCCGAAGGCCAGCTCCACCACATCGTCGTCAAGGGCCAGCGTCTCATTAGCGAAGTGGCTGTCGAGGCCGATGCCACCGGCGGACTGCTCTCTTTCGATGCCTCTATCGATGACGTCCTGGCTTCGCTTAGCGTTCATGGTGAAGGCGACTGGCGCGAAGACCATCCCGTCTATCGTGCCAATGTCGATGTTCAACATCTCGACCTTAACCGTTTTGGCCTTTGGTACGACCCCACCGACAGCATCGCCCGCGTCTCCTTCCATGCTTCCGCCCGCCACTCTATGACCGACGATGCCAACCACTTCTCACGCCTCAGCCTTACCGATGTCAATCTCCTGACCATCGGCCACAGCCATCCTTCCGACGATACAGATGTCCGTCATAATCTATTGCATATTAAGGATTTCACGCTCTCGTCCCGCCAACAGAACCATTGGATGAACACAACCCTTCGCAGCGACATCGCCGATGCCAACCTCCGTGGCTACTACAAGTACGCCTCGCTGCCCCTCATGCTCACCCATATTGTCGACGACTATTTGCCCGACGCTCTTAAAAACTCTAATATCTCTGACAACCAAAAAGATAAAAACGGCATCGAAGAGACTCTGGCTACTTCCCGTCTCGAATTTAATCTCGAATGGAAGGACACCGCCGCCCTTCTTCGCCATTTCTTGCCTCAACTCTACATCGCCCCAGGCTCCACAATCCAGGCCAACTACAACTTCGCTGATGGTTTCAAACCCATCATCCGCAGCGACTCCGTCTCCTGGGGCAACATCCGCTTCTTCGACATCGGCATCAATGCCGAGGCTGTCGCCGACCATTACCAGCTCCAGATGAAGAGCGACCGCCTTCTGCTTGGCAATCTTCAACTTATGGACCGCGGCACCATCCGTGTCGAGTCTTCTCGCCAGGCCATCGGCTGCCGCCTCCTCTGGCAGAATAGCAGCCAGACCGTCAGCGGCGGCGACGTCTCTCTCCGCCTCCTTGCCGACAGCAGCCTGCTCCACCTCGTCGTCGACCCATCCCATCTTGCCCTGGGCGGTCGCGACTGGCAGCTCCTCGCTACCGGCGACAACTATTTCTCCCCATCCCTCTTGCATGTAGATGGCATCAGCCTTCTGTCCGACAATCAGAAACTTACCCTCGAAAGCAACCTCGCCTTCTCCCCCAACGCCGACCCCAATCGCCACGCCGACCCCGTCGGTGACAAACCTGCCTTCCGCCTCCTCCTCTCCAATCTTGGTCTCGACATCATCAATCCCTTCCTCGCCGTCTCCGGCATCAGCCTTGGCGGCCATGCCAATGGGCAGATAACTCAGTCTCAGGTCACAACGGGCGATTTGCGTATCGACGGCCTTGCCTTCAACGGCCAGCAGCTTGGCGATATGGTCATCCATTCATTCATCGACGATAGCCTCAATCGCCTCAATTTCAACGCCCAAAGCGAGCCCTCCCTGCTCTCTGCCGATACAGGCTTCAGCATCCTCCTCGATGGCTTTACCGCCCTCTCCGGCGACAGTCCCGAGCTCTTTGTCGATGCCGATGTCGACAATTTGTCACTCTCTGTCATTCAACCGTTTGTCAACTCCTTCTCCTCTCGTGTCGACGGCCGTTTGTCGGCCGACCTCGCCTTGCGCGGCAGCGTCAATGCCCCCGACCTCTCCGGCTCCCTGGCTCTCCAGGACGGCTTCATCAATGTCGATTTCACCAACGTCGCTTACCGCTTCTCCGACACCATTCTCATCTCTCGCGACACCATCCATATCAACGACTTCCACATCTCCGACCCCAAAGGCAACCCCGCCCTCCTCAACGGCACAATCTCCCACCACAGCTTCAAAAATATCCGCCTCAACCTCCTTCTCGACAGTCCCCAACTCCTCTGCATGAACACCGGCGTCAAGGACAACCCCGATTTCTATGGCTCCATCCTGGCCTCTGCCGACGGTCGCATCCGCGGCCCCATCGACAATCTCAATATCATCCTCAACGCCACTACTTTGCAAGGCACCTCTCTCGCCGTCCCCATCACCGACAAACGTCAAATGGAGCAGGTCGACTATATCCATTTCCTCTCCGACGAGTACGACGAGCCTGTCTCCTTCGACCATCTGCTCCCCTCCGCTGAACCCACTGCCCTGCAATCCCCTTCCGATGCCTCGGCCTCCAATTCCTCGCGTTTCAGCCTGACTATCAATGTCGATGTTACACCCGACATGCTCTTCCGCCTCCCGATGGATTTCTCCTCTGTCACTGTCGATGTCCTTGCCCGCGGCGATGGCGACCTTCAGCTCTCCCTCGGTACGGGCCGCGACTTTGGCGTCGCCGGCCTCTACGAGATTAGTGGTGGCACCCTCAATCTCGACCTCCTTGGCGTTGTCAGCAAGGAGTTTAACATCGACGACGGCAGCTCCATCACCCTCCCCGGCAGTTACGAAAACTCCCTCTTCGACATCCGCGCTGTCCTCAACCAGCGCGTCAATCTCTCTTCCCTCACGGGCAATCTCTCCTCTACCGACTCCCAGAAACAGGTTCAGGTCGAGAATGTTATCTCCCTCAGCGGCACCCTCCAGTCCCCCAATGTCTCCTTCGACATACGTCTCCCTGGCGCCGACCAGAGCGTCGTCGAGGAGGTCTTCTCCTACATCGACCGCAACAACGAGCGCGACATGCTCAACCAGACCGTCTCCCTCCTGGTCTCCAAGCGTTTCTACAACCCCTCCGCCGCCGAGATGGCCAGCTCCTCATCCACCGGCGACCAGGCCTATGGCATCGTCATGGGCACCATCGGCAGCATGATTAGCGATATGGTCCAGTTCGTCGACGTCAATTTCGACTACCAGTCCGGCAACGCCCTCACCACCGACCAGTATGCTGTCGACATCAGCAAGCAGTGGAACAAGTTCTATTTCGAAACCTCTTTCGGCTTCGGTGGCGAGAGCCGCGAGATGTTGTCCTCCTCCGACCAGGGCACCAACAATATGACCGGCGACATGCTCGTCGGCTACAAACTCAACCCCCATCTCCACCTCTTCGTCTTCAACCGCAGCAATACCAACGACTACACCCGCTCCGACCTCCCCTACAAGCAGGGCCTCGGCCTCAAATACACCCGCGATTTCGACCGCTTCCGCGACTTCTTCAACTTCAAGAAGAAAAAAACCAAACGCTAACCCCTCTACCGTCGTGAAAATTCTCCTCATCCGTCTCAGCTCCATCGGCGATGTCATTCTGACTACCCCTCTCCTCCGCTGCCTCAAAACCCAACTCCCTTCCTCCCAGCTCCATGTCATCACCAAGCCTCTCTCCGCCCAACTCCTCCAGGGCAACCCCTTCATCGACAGCCTTATAGAGTACGACGGCTCTGCCCTCCAGCTCTCCGAACTCCACTCCCAGCACTACGACTGCATCATCGACCTCCACAACAACCACCGTTCCCGTCGCCTGCGCCGCTCTTTCCCCTGCCGCTCCCTCGTCTACCGCAAGGAGAACTTCGCCAAGTTCATTCTCGTCCTGCTCAAACGCGACATCATGTCTGGTCGTCATGTCGTCGACCGCTATTTCGATGCCGTCAAGCCCCTCGGCGTTGTCAACGATGGTAAGGGTCTCGAACTGAGCCCTTTCTCGTTCCAGTCCCCTCTGTTCTCAACCAGTCGGCCTTTCGTCGTCATCGCCTGTGGCGCCCAGCACGAAACCAAGCGTATACCCCCCGACAAGATTGCTCTCATCGCCAACAGCATCGATGCCCCCGTGGCTCTCTTGGGCGACAACAGCGACGGCCTTCGCATCCGGCATCTTGCCCTCTCCTCTAATGTCGTCAACCTCTGCGGCCAGACCACCCTCACCGAGTCTGCCGCCATCATTTCTCAGGCCTCCGCCGTCGTCACCTCCGACTCTGCCATGATGCATGTCGCCGCCGCCTATCGTCGCAAGGTGCTTGCCCTCTGGGGCTCCACCTCGCCACGCTTTGGCTTCTGGGCCTACGCCACCGACCGCACCGACTATACCGTCCCCTCTCTCCCTTGCTGGCCCTGCCGCCGTATGGGCTCCTCCCGTTGTCCCAAGGGCCACTTCCACTGCATGAGGAATCAGGATTACAATGCAATAGTCAGTCAGTTAAAAAGTATTCTTTCAGCCAATTAATATTCCCATGCACCGTCTTCTTCTTCTCTTTATCCTGCTCCTTCCTCTTTCCCTTTCGGCACAACTAGGCTCCAGGGCCGACTCCCTCATCATCGCCCATGCCGACTGGAAAATCGACAGCCTCGATGGTTTTGTCCTCAAGCAGAAGCATTTCAGCGCCCGCAACTGCCTGGGCTCCAATCAGAACATCTGCATCCTCGAAATCCCAGCCGACTCTCCTCGTCGCCTGGCTTTCACCTTCGAGCAGCAGCGAACACCTACCTCTCTCCAGGCTGCTCACAGCGATGCTTTGGCCGCAGTCAATGGTTCTTTCTTCGACATGAAGCTCCACAACCCCATCTGCTACCTGCGTATCGATGGCAACGAGTTGGGCGTCAACACCCCGCAAGCCTCCGATTCTGTCCACCGCAAGTACTATCAGTATGGCTCTGTGGCTCTCCGCCATGGCCGTCCCCATTTCCTGGTCCCCGACAGCGCTCGTCTCTACGAACGCCTTTGGCCCGACAGCAACATTATGACCGCCGGCCCCATGCTTATCCGCGACGGCTCGCTCATCCCCATGCGCAACGACAGGACGTTCGTCACCGATCGCCACAACCGCACCGCCATCGCCATCCGCCCCGACGGCACTGTCCTCCTTGTCACTGTCGATGGCCGCACTCGCCAGTCCCAGGGTCTCTCCCTCCATGATTTTCAGCTCCTTCTGCGCTATCTAGGCTGTTGCGATGCCCTCAACCTCGACGGTGGTGGCTCCACCACCATGTATGTCCGTGGCAAACCCAACGCCGGCATTGTCAACCGCCCCTCCGACAACTTCCGCTTCGATTTCAAAGGCGAGCGTTCCGTCTCCAACTGTATTATTATAAAGTAATTATCCTAAAACCTTTCCCCTTGGCCCGTTTCATCATCTGTCGAGCTTCTGCTGGCTCTGGCAAGACCTATACTCTTGTACGCCAGTTTATTGAGACCTCCATCTCTTCCCCTTCTATGCTCGAGCGCCGCTTCGAGCATATCCTTGCCATCACCTTCACCAACAAGGCCGCCAATGGCATGAAGGAACGCCTAAGTCCGCCGCCGTTGCGCCGTTCTCCAGTCGGCAATCCTCCACCACTACTCCGAGCTCTCTGTCTGCACTATCGACAGCTTCGTCCATCGCCTCGTCCGCACCTTTGCCCACGACCTCAGGCTTCCTATGAATTTCGATGTCCTTATCGACAATCAGCAGATTATCCAGTCTTCTGTCGATGAGCTTCTTGCCCTTGCCGGCACCGATGACCAGAAATCCCTTACCGAGGTACTCTGTGCCTTCACTCAGAGCCGTATGGATATGGGTAAAGGCTATAATATTGAAAACCAAATCTCCGACCTAGCCAAGGAACTCTTCAAGGAGGAAACCCCTCGCTATCTAGAGGCCCTCGACAAGGTCAGCCTCGACGACTTTATCGACATCCATAAGTGGCTCACCAGCGAGTGCCGTGCCACCGAGGATCGTCTCTCGGCGGCAGCCGCCGAACTTATCGAAGCCCTTCGCAGCGAGGGACTTACTCCCGACGATTTCCCCTACAAGCGTAGCGGAGCCATCGCTCTGTTCCTCCGCATCGCCGACCGCGACTTCTCCAAACTCAACGAGCCTCACAAGCGTGCCGACGATGCCTACTCCAAGGGTCTATGGTCCACCAAGACGCCCAAGGCCGTCAAGTCTAAGATGGAAGGCCTGATGCCGGTCTACAAGCGTGTCTACGACAACGTCACAGCTATCCTCCAGAAGGAGCTGCCTACCTACAACAGCCGCCAGCTCCTTCTCTCCAACCTCTATGGCCTCGCCCTTCTCGGTCGCCTTTCCAAAATCAAGAACGCCTTCTATAAGGACAACGAGATTGTCCACATCTCCGAGTTCAACAAGCGTATCGCCGAGGAGGTGATGAACGAGCCTACTCCATTCATCTACGAGCGTATCGGCAGCCACTACCACAACTATATGATTGATGAGTTCCAGGACACCAGCAAGTTGCAGTGGTCCAACTTTCTGCCCCTCCTCGACGAGGCCATGACTCATCTCTTCCCCTCCGACACCGCTCTGCCTGGCACCCAGTCCCTCGTTGTTGGCGACGGCAAGCAGGCCATCTATCGCTTCCGCCAGGGCGACGTGAGGCAGTTCATGATGCTGCCCCAGGTCGACAACCCTCTCCACGGTCATTCTCTTGCCGCCAACGCTTCTGTCGTTCCTTTGAACTGCAACTACCGTACTCTCAGCAATATAGTCCGTTTCAACAACCGCTTCTTCGAGTCTGTCATCCGCAATCGTTTTGCGCCCTCCGCCTCCTCTCCTGGCAACCCCGAACTGGTCAAGCTCTATCTTGGCGACGGCCCCCAGGCCGATTTGGTCCAGCAGCCTGTCAAGCAGGGCGGCTATGTGCAGGTCTACTTCTGCGATAAAGAGGGTATCTTCGACCAGATTCTTTGCACTATACGTCATCAGGTCGACGACCTCCATTACAGCTATGGCGACATCATGGTTCTTGCCCGCGACAACGACACCCTTTGCAAAATTTCCGACTACATCACCGCCAACAGCGCTCCACAGCCTGTCCCCATCGTCTCTTCCGAGTCGTTCCTCCTCTCGGGCAGCAGCGAGGTGCTTCTGCTTCAGTCTCTTCTGGAGTATATCTACAATCCCCTCAACTGCGTCGCCGCCCTCCAGGCCGTCAGGCTCCTGCCCTCCACTTCGGGCATCCTCGAATGGCACCTTAAAGACAGTAACTTCGACCTCGCTTCGGTTGTCAATGCTCATTATTCTGTCCGTCAGCCTTTTAATGTCGATTTTCTCCGCACCCTGCCTCTCTACGACCTCTGCGAAACCCTAATCCGCATCTTCGCTCTCGATGGCTCCGGCAACCGTTTCCTCGCCACCTTCTTGAATGTGGTCAACAACTTCACCCTGAAGAACCGCTCTGACCTGGGCGATTTCATCTCTTTCCTCGCCGAAAAAATCGACCGCATCTCTTCCTCTACTGCCAACGACCTCGACGCTGTCCAGCTTATGACCATCCATAAGGCTAAAGGCTTGGAATCCAAGATTGTGATCTATGCCTTGCCCGACAAGCGTACTCCCAACAGCAAGCTCTGGGTCGAGGTTGACAGCCGGCACCAGGACGATATGCGTCTCCCTGTGGCTTTTGTGGGAACCCAAAAGAACAGCACCATCTTCGATGAGGCCTTCAACGAGGAGTCCCGCCTCTCCGATATGGACCGCATCAACGTCCTCTATGTGGCCATGACGCGCCCCGAGCAGAAACTCTTCGTCTTCTGTGAGGATGTCCAAAAAACCGACGATTCCACAGGCAACATCGCTCTCCTTCGCGATTTTGTCAACACCGACGCTGAGACCACCAAGGTCGACGACTCTCTCTTCACTGTTGGTGACGACAGTCCCTGCCTCTCCACTGAGTCAAAAGGTGATGCCAAGGCTACCATCGCGGTCTCCTCTATCCTCTATCCCGAATGGGAGGACCGCGTCTCCATCGCCCGCCAGAGTGCCGCCCTGCTCTCTCCCTTCGATGCCGACAACCGCCGCTACGGCATACTCATCCACGACCTGCTCTCTCATATCCGCGTGGCCGACGACATCGACTCCGTTGTCGACAATTATTGTTCCGAACACGACCTCTCTCTCGACATCCGCTACGATGTCAGCAGCCGCATCAAAGCCATGGTCTCCAAGGAGGAAAACCGCCGCTTCTTCGACCCTGCCTGCCGCGTGAAATGCGAGGCCTCTATCGCCGCCGGCGGCATGGTCCGCCGCCCCGACCGCATCGTCTTTGCCGACAATGCCACCTACGTCGTTGACTTCAAGACCGGCGCCTACGACCCGCAATCCCACGCCAAGTACCGGCTCCAGGTCGACGAATACGCCGCCCTGCTATCTTCTATGGGCTACCCTAACGTGGAACCGGTAATTGTCTATCTGTAAGACTATTTCTTGTATTCCTGCCCTATCTGCGAGGGGTCTATGTCCGGCTCGTTGTATTCCGTACAGATGCGGTAGCGTTTGCCCCTGGTGTAGTCCAGTGTCCCGCAGGGTGTCCCGTCGTCTATATATTCTGTCACTCTTTGTGCCGGATTGTTGCCGTCATAGATGTAGCATTTGCAAGACTTTGTGTCGCACGATGCCAGCACGGCTATCATCGCTATGGCGATTATTGGAGCTGTTAATCGTTTCATTTTCATCTGTTTTCTTGTTTTTTGTTACTATTCTTCGGGAAACATTCTCCCTATCTCGTTGTCCGACAGTTCGGCGGTGTCCCAGTCTGTGCAGTATCGGTAGCTCTTGTCGCGGGGATGTGGCGTCGAGTACCCCAGCTCGCGGCAAGGGGTCTCTTTGTCTATATGAGTCTTGCTGACGCGCACCGCTCGGCACGATTCTAGCACATAGCACCGGCACTCCTTCGTGCTGCACGCCGCCGCCAGCATTCCCGCCACGGCAATGGCTACCATCTTTATCGCTTTCTGTTTCATCTTTCCGCTGTCTTCTCCCTGTTGTCAATACACCTCTATCTCGTCTACGAACAGCCAGGCCTGGTTACCGGCACTTATATGCCATGCCGGCAGCTTCCCGTAGTTCGTGGCCTTGATGCGTACATAGCGTGCCGTCACCACTGTCCCTTCCACCGCAAAGGTGTGCATGGTGCTCTCCTCCTGTCGCTCCAGGGTGGCCGGAAAAAGCGTGTTGTCGACTCGACCCATCGGCCTGTAGCTCGTGCCGTCGTCCGACACCTCTACGCTCACACTCGTCGGGAAGAACACCCACGACTTCATGTTCTCCAGGCATTCCACTCCTACGTGGCGTATCGTCCTGGGCTCCAGCAGGTCTACCATCACCTCGCAGTCTCCCTGCCATCCCTGCCATCCGCCTATGCGGTAGTTCTCTGTGCCATGCAGTCGGTCGATGAGGCCTGTCTCGCCGTTCTCGCTGTACTGTGGCTCGGGTCTGGTTATGTATGTGACTTTGCGGTCGCTCTGTGTGCGTGTCATCGTGTGGCTGACAACGGCGCTTGCACCTCTCGGACCGTAGGCCACTGCCTTGATGACCACGTCGTTGCCTACAACGATGGGCCCGCTGTATTGCATCGAGCTCTTCCCTGGCTCTGTGCCGTCCAGGGTGTAGTAGATGCTGTCGCCCTCGGCGGCCCTGATGCTCACCGTGGCTTCGCCGCTGAAACTCTGCTGCCAGTCGTCGAACACGGGTGCCTTGGTGATGGATATCATGGCTTCCCGCGATACTGTATTCGATTGCGGCCTGCTGTCAGCCTCCTTGCCCCACTGCATGTTGGGCTTGTCGCTCATCTCGAAGTCAAGCACGCAGCCTTCTTTCAGCTGCTCGATGGTGACGAACGACTTGTTGCTCTCATTGCCGTCTATTCTCAGACTGTTGACATAGCATCCGCTGCCTTTGCTGTTGATGATGATGTCTTTGCCGTTCTGTAGGTGTATGGTGGCTTTCTTGAACAGTGGCGACCCTATCACATACTGCCCGCTGCCGGGACAGACGGGATAGAACCCCAACGCGCTCATCACATACCATGCACTCATCTGGCCACAGTCTTCGTTGCCGCAGAGTCCGTCGGGACTGTCGTGGTACAGCTCCTCGCATATCCGCCTCACAAGCTCGGCACTCTTGTACTGCTTCCCTATGTAGGCATACAGGTATGCCGCATGGTGCGATGGCTCGTTGCCGTGCGCATATTGGCCTATGATGCCTGTGATGTCGCTCTGGTCGCGCCCCGTCATCTTCGAGCTGCCATTGAAGAGCGTGTCCAGGAAACGCTCTGCCTTCTCCTCGCCGCCCATCATGGCTATCCATCCCTCCACGTCGTGCGGCACATACGACGAGTATTGCCAGCAGTTGGCCTCTGTGTAGTGGTTGTTGACTTCGGTGGGGTCGAAGGGGGTCACGAAGGCGCCGTTCCGCCGCGCATGCATGAACCCGTTCTCGTCCATGATGTTCTTCCACGACTGGCTGCGTTTCAGGTACTCCATGCGTACCGTCTCGCCATCGTCATCGCTCTGGTCTTGGCCCATATAGCCTGTTTTCTGCTCTAACAGTCTGGCGTACTCGCTTATGCACCAGTCGTCGTAGGCATATTCTAGCGTCTTGCTGACCGACTCGTTCTCATATTCGCTGCTCAGGTAGTTGTCGCGGGCATATTCGGTGCGTCCCAGCATCGGCAGGTTGCTGGTGGCTATCATGCTTTGCAGCAGTTCGTAGAGAGTGTTTTCGTCCATGCCGTCAAGCACTCCCGTGCGGTAGGCGTCGAGTATCACGCTGACGGCATGGTAGCCTATCATGCAGTGTGTCTCGTGGCTGGCAAGCTCCCACATCGTCAGTTCCCCGCTGTTGCGGTAGTGGTCAAGCATCGTGAGGACAAAGTCGCGGCTTCGCACCGGATCTATTATGTTCAGCAGCGGATGCAATGCCCTGTAGGTGTCCCATACCGAGAACACCGTGTAGCGTTGCGCCCCGTCTGCTATGCTGTCTATGTGGGTTACCCCGCTCGTGTCTCTCATCGCGCGGTAGCGTCCGTCGCCGTCGCTGTACAGGTATGGCGATGTCATGCAGTGGTATAGTGCCGTGTAGAAATTCGAACGGTCTTCTCGGCTGCCTCCCTCTACCTCAATGACCGACAGGGCTTTCTCCCATTCGGCATGGGCGTCGTGGCGTGCCTGTTTGAAGGTGGTCCCGTGGCTGGCCTCCAGATTCATCATGGCGCCGTCATGGTCTACTGCCGATATGCCTACCGTGAGGGTGACCTCACTGACTTTGTCGGGAAAATAGAGTACGGCTTTGCAGTCGGTCGATCCGAGGGTCATTATCCCTTTCTGGGGCTTGCCCTCTTCGTACAGCACTATCTCTTCTATCTCGCAGTCGGCGGCAATGGCGTAGTAGAACTGTTGCTCGGGGTTCCATGCCGCCGAGGTGCGGTGGCCTATGACCACCTGCGTCTCCTTCCCGTCCAGCAGCATCCCTGTGGCTGTGATGCTGGCGTCGGTGACCACGTCGCGATGTTTTAGGTCAATCACTATTCCTTTGCGTCCTGTGCTGGGGAAGGTGTATTTGTGCAGCGCGCAGCGCCCTGCCACGGTCAGCTCGGCCATCACTCTGTTCCTGTCTAGCACCACGCGGTAGTAGCCTGGCTCTGCCTTCTCGTTGCGGTGGGTGAATGTCGACAGGTAGTAGTCGTATCCCAGGCTGTCGCCTATCTCCCCGTTCTCGGCCGTGAAGGGCATAATGAGCAGGTCGCCATAGTCGCTGCAGCCTGTGCCGCTCAGGTGGGTGTGGCTGAAACCGTAGATGGTGTCGTCGCTGTAGTGGTAGCCACTGCAGCCGTCCCAGCCATCAAGGCGTGTGTCTGGACTCACCTGCACCATGCCGAACGGCAGTATGGCTCCAGGATAGGTATGCCCGTGTCCGTCGGTCCCTACGAAGGGATTGACATATTCCGTCAGCCCCCGTTGACAGGAACTGATGATCATTGCTCCTAGCAGCAGGCTCATCATGCCTATTCTGCCCATTATACCTTTTCTGCCCATATCTCTTATTTTTTCATCTTTATCAATGCGGCAGCACCTAGTATTGCCACCTCGTTGGCTTTCAGCTCCGACATCCTTATCTGGCAGCTGCCGGCGTAGATGTTCAGCAGGTATTTTTCGAAGGCTTTCTGCAGCGGCTTCAGCAGCGGCTCTCCCACCTTCGTAGGACCTCCCATCAGGAAGATGGCCTGCGGCGCCGAGAATGTCACGCTGTTTGCCATCGCCAGTCCCAGCTGGTCTGCCACGGTCTCCCAGGTCTTCAGGGCTATGGGGTCGCCTTGGTTGGCAAGGTCGCCAACCATCTTGCTTTTGATGTCGGCCGAATAGGGGATGCCTTTCAACTCGCAGTATGTCCGCACGATACCTCTCGCCGAGGTGTAGGTCTCCAGGCACCCTCTCCGTCCGCAGCTGCATGGCCGCCCGTTGGGTACCAGTATGTTGTGCCCCAGTTCCCCGGCTCCGCCGGTGCTGCCATGCACCAGCTTGCCGTCCAGCACTATGCCGCTGCCTACTCCCGTCCCCAGCGTGAACATGATGAAGTTGTCCAGCCCTTTTGCTCCGCCATATACCATCTCGCCGTAGGCGGCAGCGTTGGCGTCGTTGCTCAGCACCACCGGCACATTCATGTATTTGTGCATCTCCTCCTCAAAGTTGAGTACACCCTTGATTGTCAGGTTGGGCGCATTGTCAACACATCCCGTGTAGTAGTTGCCGTTAGGTGCACCGATGCCTATGCCGTCAATCTCGGCCATTCCTTTGTCTTTCATTAGTTTGTCTATGCAAGCCATGATGTCTCGCACGTATGGGGTCAGCTCGGTATAAGCGCTGGTCGGTATACTGGAGCGGCCTACAATGGTGCCGTCCTCGCTAACAAGGCCCATGTCGGTGTTGGTGCCTCCAATGTCAATTCCTATTGAATACATAATCTATTGTTTTAGTTATAAATGTAATGATAATTGTCTTGTTGCAAAAAAAACGTCACTTCTTCACAATCTTCGCCTTATTGTTCTTTACATAGTACACCCCTTTCGGCAACTGGCTTATGTCTATCTGTGTCGCCCCGTGGCATTCGCTGCGTACCACCGTTCGCCCTGCAATGTCCACAATCTCTATTTCGCCCTCTCCCTCAACTGTCACTGTCTCACTTGCAGGGTTGGGATATACCTTGAATGTTCTCTCTTCGGCAGCCTCCACTGCGACGGGGTAGCCTGTCGTCGCTAGTACTTTGTAATGCTTCTGGGTTGTGCCGTCCTCTGCCGTCACCGTCAGCACCACATCCACAGCCGTGTCGCAGTCCAACGGCATTATCTCTACCTCCACTGTGGCGTCATCCACCTCTGTGCTGTATGCTATATCGCTGGGACTGAGTGTATTGATGTCATCTACATGTACTGTATAGTTCAGCCTCGACTTGTTGAAACCCTCTATGCTCGTGCCTTTAACCTTGATGTTGGTCAGCCATGCACTGTAGATGAACTCTATGTCGTCGACAGAGAGGGCATCGTTGGCGTCGCCCTGGCCGGCAAGGTAGTTGTTGGTTATGTTCAGCAGCATGTAGCGCGCCTCCGAGCTACCCACATACCTGAACGGCACCTGCATCTGTTTCCATTGCAGCTGCGACGACGACGAGGTGGTGCGTACTGTGCGGGCTATGGCTATGCCTTTGTATTTCGACGGACTACCGTCGTCGTTGGGCGACTTGTAGTCGCTGTCGCCATGTATTATGGCTGTTATCTGCGCCTGCGACGACGCACTTGCAGCATAGTAGCTTATCCACACATACATCGAGTCCGGCGTGCCTGTGAAGGGCTGGCAGTGCTCGCTGTTGCTTCGCTGCGTGTAGTTGTAGTTGTCGCTGCTTGTGGCCGACATTGCTCCGGCGTGGATGCGCCCCGTGGTCATGTTGCCGTTGGCCTTGACACCCACTATCGACTTTGTGTATATGGTCAGGAAATAGCTCCCCTCGCCCCCCGGTCGATGGCCGTTCACGCGGTAGTGGTGGTTCGCCGACGCCAGCGAAGCGTATGTGCCGTCGCTCGACGAAAAGGTGTTCCAGTGGGTGGGCTCCGACTCGTCGCCTCCGTCCCATTGCTCGAACCCTGGATTGGGCAGATGGTAAATGTTCTGGGCCACTGCACTGCCACACAGGGCAATGCCAATCAATAGTATACTCGTCAGTTTCATGGGCTATTTTTTGGTTGTTTTATTATTTTGTGATTGTTTTGTTATTATGTTTATTTTTGGGAATTTCTATCAATCCGTTTATCCGTTAATCCGTTAATCCGTCCAATCCGAAAATCCGAAAATCCGTTAATCCGTTAATCCGTTAATCCGTTAATCCGAAAATCCGTCCAATCCGAAAATCCGATTGTCTTCCTCTCTATGCCTCCCACACACCAAACACAGCAGCCCCCGAACCGGTCATCTGCGCGAAAACCGCCCCCTCGTCATAGAACCGCTCTTTCATCTCGGCTATCCGTGGATGTCCTGCAAATACCGATTTCTCGAAGTCGTTCACTATCAGTTCTCTCCACCTCTCGGGCCGTTCTTTCGCCGCCTCTGTCAGCAGCACTCGCCGCTCTCTGTCTGCCGCTATCCCTCTCTCTGTGCCTAGTCCTCTGTAGGCCTCGGCCGTCGACACGCTTTCGCCTTCCGGCTTCTCTATACGAAGCTTCATGCCTTCTATTGGGTTGAACCCCAGCGGTGTAAGTATGTCACCGATTCCAGTGGCATAACTCGGCACGTTGTCTATGAAGAATGCACAGTCGGCTCCCAGCTGCGAGGCCAGCCCCTTCAGCCGCGCGCTCCCCAGCTGCAAGTCAAACAGCTCGTCGAGCATCTTCAGCGTGAAAGCGGCATCGCTGCTGCCGCCGCCAAGTCCGGCTCCGAAGGGTATCTTTTTCGTCAACCGTATCGTCACCGCTCCAATCCCCGTCTCCCTCTGCATCAACCGGTAGGCTTTCACCACCAGATTGTCTTCCGCGCTCCCCTCTATCGCTATGCCATCCTGTGCGAAGCGGAACTCCTCCGACTTCTCTATCTCCAGTGTGTCGCTCAGCGGCGCCGGCAGGAAGATGGTCTCCAGGTCATGGTAGCCATCCTCGCGCCTCCCCACTACGTGCAACCCGAAATTTATCTTGCAGTTTGGATAGGTAATCATTTTTTGGCTTAATTGTTTATTGGTTTGTAGGGCGTCCGTCCGCCCTCGCTGTCGCTTTGCTGCTTTTTCTGCTCCTGGCTTTCCGTCGCCCTCTCGTATGCCCTTATTATCTTCGTCACCAGGCGGTGCCTTATCACGTCGCTGTTGTCCAGCTCTATCACCGCTATGCCTTCTATCTCTTTCAGTATCTGTGTGGCATGTACCAAACCCGACTGCTGGTTGCGGGGCAGGTCTATCTGCGTCACGTCGCCCGTCACCACAAACTTGGCGTTGCGGCCCATGCGTGTCAGGAACATCTTGAGCTGCGACTGGGTGGCGTTCTGCGCCTCGTCGAGTATCACGAAGGCGTTGTCGAGCGTGCGTCCTCGCATGAAAGCCAGTGGCGCTATCTCTATGGTGTTGTCTTCCCAGTAGGAGAGGAGCTTCTGCTGCGGTATCATGTCGCGCAGCGCATCGTAGAGGGGCTGCAGGTAGGGGTCCAGCTTGTCGCGCAGGTCGCCTGGCAGGAACCCCAGGTTCTCGCCGGCTTCCACCGCCGGGCGGGTCAGTATGATGCGTCTCACCTCCTTGTTCTTTAATGCCCTCACAGCCAGTGCAACGGCGGTGTATGTCTTGCCCGTCCCCGCAGGACCGATGGCAAAAACCATATCGTTCTGTTTCACTGCCTCCACGAGGCGGCGCTGGTTGGGGGTGCGTGCCTTCACAAGCAGGCCGTTGCGGCCATGCACCAGTATCTCGTCGCTCTGCTCGCTGTCAGGCCCTCCTCCGTTCTCCATTATCTGCATTATGGCGTTCTCCGTCAGGTTGCCAAACTTCTCGTGATAGGTCATCATGGCATTGAGCTTATCCTCGAAAAATGCTATGTCGTCAGCGGCCCCTATCACCTTCAACATCTCGCCTCTCACCACCAGCTTCACCTTAGGGAACAGCAGCCTCACAAAGTCGAGCATCCGCTCGTTGGCACCCCAAAAGTGGTTGTAGTCTATATCTTCCAGCGATATTATTTTCTCGTTTCCCTGTTCGTTCATATTTGTCTGTTCGCTTTGTGTATTCTCCTCTCGCCCTGCTCACTCTTTGTTGTTCAGGCAGTCTCTCATCGTGTACACGCCCTTCTTCCCCTTTAGGTATTCCGCCGCCAGCAATGCCCCCAGTGCCAGCCCCTTGCGGCTGTGTGCCTCGTGGGTGATGCTGATGCTGTCAATCTCCGACTGGTAGCGGACGGTATGGATGCCGGCCACCTCGCCCTCGCGTATCGAGGTTATGGGTATCTCCTCCCCGTGGCCTTCTCCTCTGTTCGCCGCTATCTGTTCCCGCAGCGTGATGGCGGTGCCGCTGGGCGCATCGAGCTTGTGGATATGGTGCGTCTCCGTTATGTCTACGCGGTAGTCGTCTCTGCCGCTCATCAGTTGTGCCAGCCGCTCGTTCAGGGCAAACATGATGTTCATGCCGATGCTGAAGTTCGTCGCCGTCAGCATCGCCCCGCCTCGGTTGTGGCACAGCGTGGCCAGCTCATAGTAGGCGTCGTACCATCCTGTCGTCCCGCACACTATGGCTATGTCGTTGTCAATGCAGTAGCGTATGTTGTCCGCCGCCGCCGACGGCATCGTGAACTCTATCGCCACGTCGGCCTCCGTCAGCTGCCGCGCCTTCGCCGCCAGCTCTTCGGCGTTGTCGATGGTGCATACAATCTCGTGCCCCCGCTCAATGGCAAGCGCCTCAATGGCGTGCCCCATCTTCCCATATCCTATCAGTGCAATTTTCATGTCTGCTATTGTCGTTTTTTCTGTTAATTCAAGTTCTACTTCTTCGAAAAGGCCTGTTTCAGCATCCCGTGAAACGGCATCTTTTGCGTTGCAAAAATACAAAAAATATTGAAAACAAACACTCCATTGTTTCTTTTCGTGTTTTTTTGCACATTAACCATTTATAACTTAGTTTTTTTCCCTATCTTTGCATTTCTGTTTTTATATCAAGATTACCCAATGTTAAAGAAAATCATCATCCTCTTTTTGTTTTTTTATTTTCCTTTCCCCGCTTTTCTCTCGGCTCAGCACAACAAGGCTCAACTCCTCCAGCCCACCTGCGCCAGCCACAACCTGCGCGACAATCCCCGCCAGATGGTTGTCGTCCAACGCTACCAGTCTGGCAACGACAACAACTTCCAGGAGACTTATCTCTTCGACTCCCTCGGCAAGCTCACCGAATACCGCAAGCGAGGCTTTGGCGGTGAGAAGGTCACCGCCTACCCCCTCACTCTCGAGGCCCTTTCCGTCAACCGCCAGTATAAGTTCGACTACGATGGCGACGTGCTGGAGCTCCGCCAGTTCGACCTCCGCGGCCGTCTCATCGCCACCACCCACTGCATCTACGGTCGCGGCGGCAACTTGGTGCAGAGCGTCGAGTATACCTATCATGCCGACAGTGGCGCGGTCGTCAAGCGTACCGTCTCCGACTACGACAAGAAGGAACGCCTCAAGACCGTCCGCCAGTATACCTCCGACGAGCTACTCCTCTGGGAAGAGCATCGGCAGTACGACCGTCGCGGCAACCTCATCAAGCGTACCCAGACCTTCTACAACGACAACGAAAAGGAGACAACCGTCGAAAAGCGCAGCTACTCCTTCGACAGCCACGGCAACTGGATCCTCTGCCGCTATTCCTTAAACGGGACCCCGATGTACTCCATCTCCCGCTCCCTCACCTATTATTAGCCTCCGTCCACCCCCGCCCACCTCGCCCAGAGGATAGCAATCAACTTCTCCTTTACCTGTATGTGTATTTTGCGGTTTTTTGTTATCCTTTTTGTATTAATTCAATCCTCTTTTTGTATACTTCAAAGCCTATCTTTTTCAGTTGGGACTTATTTTCTTTTTTTTTTTTTTTTTTTTGTATGTGCTTTTTTATATCTTTGCATAGTTTTATTTTTCGTACAAAATACGGGCTATGCGGACGAAAATGAATGTAAATTAGTGTTTTCGGGAATTCGAGGTAGCCGTGTGTTTTTGTTAAATTGGCATTCATTTTCTTGGAATGCCAAGGAATAATATTGTAAAAAACTCACGGCCCTATTGGAAAACAAATATTACTCCCCACGTTGCCGGAGACACTTCCCTCCCACACACTGTCGACAGAATTGTAGATCTCTTTCTGGAGGATTTTGAAAATTACTGTACCGGAAGGCCTCTCCTGCGGCATCCATGTCGTACAACAAACACCGCTAAATTGTTTCACACTATGAATGACAACACTATCATCACCATCAACCGCGAATGCGGCACGGGCGGCGGCGTAATCGCCCGTTTATTAGGAGAAAAACTTGGAATTAACCACCACAAGATGGCAACCCTCTGACCACTATGATTACCTTCATCATTAGCCTTGCCGTCCTGATTCTGGGCTACTTGTTCTACGGGCGTTTCGTGGAGCGGGTATTTGGCCCCGACGACCGCGTGACGCCAGCCATTGCCAAGCGCGACAACGTTGACTTCATGGTGCTTCCCAACTGGAAGGTTTACATGATCCAGTTCCTCAATATTGCCGGCACAGGCCCCATCTTCGGTGCCATCATGGGTGCCAAGTTCGGTCCCGTGGCCTACCTGTGGATCGTCCTCGGCACCATCTTCGCCGGAGCCGTACACGACTACCTGAGCGGCATGACTTCGATGCGCAACGGCGGCGCAAGCCTGCCGGAAATCATCGGGAAATACTTGGGCAAGTGGACGAAAAGCGTCGCGCTGGCCCTGACCTTGTTGACTTTGCTTGTCGGAGGCACCGTGTTTGTTTACTCTCCGGCAGCGATACTGCATCTGATTGGCGGCGACACCATGATGTGGGTCATCATCATCTTCGCTTACTATGTCATAGCCACGATGCTGCCCATCGACAAGATTATCGGCAAGGTTTATCCAGTGTTTGCCGTGGCGCTGGTTTTCATGGCCGTAGCGTTGATGGTGGTGCTTTTCGTCAAGATGCCACACCTGCCCGAGTTGTGGAGCCATTTCTACGACATGGGCGCCAAAGCCGACCCAGAACGTTGGACCGACCACATCTTCCCTGCCCTCTTCATCACCGTGGCCTGCGGTGCCGTGTCGGGCTTCCATGCCACGCAAAGCCCGCTGATGGGTCGCTGCCTGAAGACGGAGCGCATGGGTCGCCGTGTCTTCTACGGCGCCATGGTGACCGAAGGCTTGGTGGCCTTGATTTGGGCCACGATAGGCATGTGGTTTTTCTACGCCACCCCCACGCCCGGCTACGACCTCATTGAAGGCTCCAACGGCTTCTCCACTTCGGCACCGGCGGTAGTGCATCTCGTGAGCCGCGACTGGTTAGGTGCCTTCGGTGCAGTATTGGCCATGTTAGGCGTGGTGGCCGCACCCATCACCAGCGGCGACACTGCTTTCCGCTCCGGCCGCCTCATCGTGGCCGACTGGCTGAAAATCGACCAAACCCCCGTCCGCAAGCGTCTTTTCATCTGCCTGCCGCTTTTCGCCATCTCCATCGCCATGCTGGTGTGGCAGATAGCCAACCCTAACGGCTTCAACATCATTTGGCAGTACATGGGCTTCTTCAACCAAACCCTCGCCGTCTTCACCCTTTGGGCCTTGACCGTTTATTTAGTGCAAGAACGCAAATGCTTCTGGATCACCCTGATTCCGGCACTTTTCATGACCGCCGTCTGCTCCACCTACTTCTTCGTCTCGAAGCAGATACTCGGCCTGCCCATCAGCATCGGCTATCCGCTGGGCGGCCTTTGCGTGTTGGTGGCTATCGCGTGGTTCGCGGTGTGGTATCGGAAAACGAAAGCGACGTTAAGGCCTGGCTCGACGACGAACTTGTGTTCGATGAAGTGCTTAAACAAATCAATAACTAAAACACAAGAATAACAATGGTATTATTGAACATTATCGGAAGCATAGCCGAGAGTTTTACGAACAACCTCATTACCGATGACCGCTACAGGATGATTCTCGACGGCCTGCAGGTGACACTGCTCATCACCTTCTGTGCCGCCATTTTTGGCACACTGTTAGGCGGTTTGGTGTGCTGGATGCGCATGAGCCGCCGAAAATGGGTAAGCACCACCGCCAAGGTGTATATCGACATCATGCGCGGCACGCCCGTGCTAGTGGTGCTCATGCTGATGTACTATGTGGTAATGGCACCGGTGAACGCCACAGGCATCGTGGTGGCCATCGTCACCTTCGCCTTGAACATGGCGGCCTACGTCAGCGAGATGCTGCGCACCGCCATTGAAGGTATCGACCGCGGGCAGACCGAGGCTGGACTTGCCTTGGGATACACACGTCGGCAGACCTTCTTCAAGATTGTGCTTCCGCAGGTTGTCAAGGCCGTTATGCCCGTCTATCAAGGCGAGGTCATCAGCCTGCTGAAGGGCACGAGCATCGTGGGCTACATCGCCGTGGCCGACATGACGCGCGCCTCCGACCTCATCCGCTCGCGCACCTTCGATGCCTTCTTCCCCCTCATCGTGACGGCCATCATCTATTTCATCATGGCGTGGCTCATCGGGCTGCTGCTGCGGTCGCTGGTCGAGCGGCGGTGCACGAAGGCCGTGGTGGCGGCGGTGGCGCTGGCCGTGGCCGGGACGGTGTGCTGGCTGCCGGCGATGCTGAGCAACGAAAACGATAACGAAAACGAAAAGGATGTCCCGGTTGTCTTCAAGGCCCTCAGCGGCAAGCGTGTGGGCGTGGTCATCGGCAGCATACAGGACATCGCCATCAGCGAGATGGCGCCCGACGCCGACATCATGCGGCTGTCCAACACCACTGACGAACTGGCGGCCCTGGAGAGCGGCAAGGTCGATGTGGCGGGTGCCGAGAACCTGACGGTGTTTTTCAACCGAGAGATTGAGTCGAAGGTGGACGCCGTGGAGTCTGGACTGCCACCGATGCCCATCGGGGCCTGCTTTCAGTTGGACAACAGAGAACTGAAGCAGGAGTTCGACAGTTTCCTGGCCGAGATACGCGCCGACGGCACCTACCAGCAGATTTATGAACGCTGGCGCACGGCCGACGACCCCTCGGCGGTGCCTGTACCCCGGCAACACGGCAAGGGACGCAAGTTGCGGGTGACTATCTACCCCGCCATGCCGCCCTTCAGCTTCATCAGTTCGGGCAAGCCCTCCGGAATGGAAATCGACTTCCTCACCGAGTGGGCCAACCGGCGCGACCTGCAGCTGGAGTTCCTCATCATGGACTTTGCCTCGCAAATCCCCGCCGTGCAGACCGGCAAGGCCGACATGGCCATGGGCTCCATCAGCATCACCGAGGAACGGCAGAAGCAGGTACTCTTCTCCGAGGGCTACCTGGAGTCGCACATCATGCTTCTCACCCGCAAGGGCGAGGCCGCAAAAGTCTTCGGGCAGGAGGTGCTGGAACAGATGGGAAACTAAGCCCCAAAAAGTTAGTATACTAAGTTGGGTAAAGATAGTATACTAAGAAGGGTAGAGATAGTATACTAAGAATACCCAAGATAGTATACTTGGAATTACAGACCAAGAAAACACAGACACAATCATGATACAGATAAAGCACCTCAGCAAGCAATTTACGGGGCCCGACGGCAAGGTCCTAAGGGTCCTCAAGGACATCAACGCCGACATCCACCGCGGCGAGGTCATCTCCATCATCGGCCCCTCGGGCACTGGCAAGAGCACCTTCCTCCGCGCCCTCAACCTGCTCGACCCGCCCACCGGCGGCGAGATCATCTTCGACGGCGAAAACATCCTCGCCCGCGGCTACCCCGTCCACAAGATGCGGCAGAAGATGGGCATGGTCTTCCAGAGCTTCAACCTCTTCCCGCACAAGACCGTGCTCGAAAACGTCACCTTCGCCCCCTGCCAGCTGCTCCACCTGGCGCCCGAGAAGGCACGCGAAGAGGGGCTGGCGCTGCTGCGCAAGGTAGGCCTCGCCGAGAAGGCCGACGTCTACCCCGCCTCCCTCTCTGGCGGGCAGAAGCAGCGCGTGGCCATCGCCCGCGCCTTGGCCATGAAGCCTGATGTCATCCTCTTCGACGAACCCACTTCGGCCCTCGACCCGACGATGGTCGGCGAGGTGCTCAGCGTCATCCGCCAGTTGGCCGACGAAGGCATGACCATGCTCATCGTCACGCACGAGATGAAGTTCGCCTACGACGTGAGCACACGCATCTTCTTCATGTACGACGGATACATCCACGAGGACGGCACCCCGCAACAAATCTTCGAGGCGCCCGTCCACAGCGCCACCAAAGCTTTCGTGCAGCGCATCCGCAAGAAAGTGTTCGAGATCGGCGGCCCCGACTTCGACTTCCTCGGAATGCACTCCGCCATCAACGCCTTCTGCTACAAATACAGCATCAGCGAGAAGCAGGAAACGGCGCAACTGCTGGTGGACAAGATGCTCGACGACGTGATGGCCGCCTACCGCCCCATCACCGTCCGCATCACTCACAGCGAACAATCGGGTGTCACCGCCTTGGATTTCATGGTGGAGAAGATGACCGCCACGCCCCTGACCGACGAACAACGGAACGAGTTAGCTAAACTGTGCCAGCAGGTAGTGGAAGAACCCACCAAGCGCGGCTTCCGTGTGAAACTTGTCATATAACTACCAATTTTTCATTCCCTTTGCCGCCGAAACAACAATCCCCCCCCTCTTCTGTCCACCGCAACTGTATACACACATAACAAAAAATGAGAAAGATAAAGGCCATTACTTGAGGTAATGGCCTTTTTTTGATTTCTTTTGAACAATTATTTTTTGTGCAGCGTGGTCTCGCCACCAAGGGTTACGACATCGTCGCCGCCATCGGTGTGTGCCTCAAAGTAGCCCTTAAAGGTCTTTGCTTTGGTGTCGATGTCGAAGTCAATTGCATTTTATGTAAATGTTTACATAACAGGGCATTCAATAATGCTTCTATCCTTTAGTCAATTTTGTCAAACCCCAGATAGGGCCGCAGGCATTCGGGCATGTTGATGCCGTCGGCTGTCTGGTTGTTCTCCAGCAATGCGGCAACGATGCGAGGCAGGGCTAACGCACTGCCGTTGAGAGTGTGGCAGAGACGTGTCTTGCCGTTCTCGTCCCTGAAACGCAACTTCATGCGGTTGGCCTGGAAGGCCTCGAAGTTGCTCACCGAACTCACCTCGAGCCAACGCTTCTGGGCAGCGCTCCACACCTCGAAGTCGAAGGTCATGGCAGAGGTGAAGCTGATGTCGCCTCCGCACAGCTTGAGGATGCGATAGGGGAGACCCAGCTTGTCGAGCAGGCCGCCGACATGCTTCTTCATCTCCTCCAGGCGCTCGTAGCTCCGGTCGGGATGCTCTATGACAACAATCTCTACTTTCGAAAACTCGTGCAGACGGTTCAGACCGCGCACATCCTTGCCGTAGCTGCCGGCCTCGCGGCGGAAACACTCGCTATAGCCGGCGTGCTTGATTGGGAACTGGTCGGCATTGACAATCACGTCTCTATAGATGTTGGTGATGGGCACCTCGGCCGTAGGTATCATGTAGAATCCGTCGAGGGGGATGGCATACATCTGTCCCTCCTTGTCGGGGAGCTGGCCGGTGCCGAGACCCGAAGCCTCGTTGACCATCAGCGGCGGCTGTATCTCCTCGTAGCCGGCTTCGGCCGCACTGTTGAGGAAGAAATTGATGAGCGCGCGCTGCAGGCGTGCACCCTTGCCCTTGTAGACGGGAAATCCCGCCCCTGTAATCTTGTTGCCCAACTCGAAATCCACAAGGTCATACTTGGCGCAAAGCTCCCAGTGGGGAAGGGCATCTTCGCCCAGATTGGGCATCTCGCCAAAGCGGCCTACCTCAAGGTTGTCCTCCGCCGTGCGCCCCTGGGGTACGCTTAGGTGGGGCGCATTGGGCAGCGAGATGAGCTTGGCATTCAGCTCATCCTGGGTGGCTGCCATCTCCTCGGCAAGCTGCTTCTCTTCGCCCTTCAGCTCAGCGGTGCGAGCTTTCTTGGCTTCGGCCTCCTCGCGCTTGCCTTGTTTGAAGAGGTTGCCAATCTCCTTGGCTAAGGTGTTCTGCTCTGCTTTCACGGCATCGCTGCGCTGCTGCAGCGAACGACGCTTCTCGTCAAGGGCTATTATCTCGTCGATGCGCTCTTCGACATCGGCAACATGTTTTATCTTCAGTCGCTCAATGCATTCATCACGATGCTCTTTTATATATTGGAGTTGTAGCATGATCTTTATGTGTTTATGTTGTTGATTCGGTTTTCTGTACTTCTACCTTAAAAGTTGTCTATCAAAAAAAGGATGCTTCGCGTGGGCTAGGCATCCTTTTTAGGGGCTTTTCGCTTCCGGCGAGGATTAGCCTTCAACGATGGCGCCAGTCGGGCAAGCGTCTGCGCATGTGCCGCAGCTAACGCATGCATTCTCGTCAATCTTGTAGATGTCGCCCTCAGAGATTGCTCCAACGGGGCATTCGCCAGCGCATGTGCCACAGGCTACGCAAGTGTCGGTGATTTTGTAAGCCATTTTGTTTCAGTTTTTAAGGTTGATAATGTTTTATGGATTTTGGATTTTTTTGTTTTGCAAAAATACAACATTTATTCATTCTGACAAAAAAATTGAAATGATTATTCCGAAAAAGGCGAAAAACTCTCCTCATTTCAGGTTCTCCAGCAGCGCCTTCATCTGCTTTGCTGCCGACTTGCGCTCATACAGTATCCCGTACACCGTCTCCGCTATGGGCAGGCGTATCCCAGCTTGCTGGCGCATGTTCTCCACTCCCTTGGCTGCGTAGTAGCCCTCCGCCACCATCTTCATCTCCAGCTGCGCCGCCTTGATGCTGTAGCCGCTCCCCAGCATGTTGCCGAAAGTGCGGTTGCGGCTGAACTGCGAATAGCATGTCACCAACAGGTCACCAAGGTAGGCAAAACTCTCAAACCGCCTCAGCCGTCCGTCGCCGTTGTCGCTCTCTGCCTTCGGCTCTCCCCCCTCTGTACGCCATTCGCCGCTCGCCGGCGACATACTCTGCATGAAGTCGGTCATCTCTTGCAAGGCATTGCTGATGAGTACCGCCACCAGGTTGTCGCCGTATCCCAGTCCGCGACAGATGCCTACAGCCACGGCGTAGATGTTCTTCAGCACCGCCGCACACTCGATGCCTACCATGTCGGTCGAGTAGGTGGTCTTTATGTAATGGCATGCCAGCTGCTGCCTCACCTCTTCGGCAAACTCTTGGTTCGATGATGCCACGGTAAGGTAGGTGAGCCTCTGGCGTGCTGCCTCTTCGGCATGCGACGGCCCGCTGACGATGCACAGATTGTCGTAGCTGATACCAAGCTGGCTGTGCAAATACTCGGTGATGATCTGGTTGGTGTCGAGCACTATACCCTTCACGGCTGATATTATCCGCTTGCCTTGCAGCATCTCTTTGGGCAGCTCAGACAACGCTTTGGCTACGAAGGCGGATGGCACGACGAGATAAATGTCGTCGCTCATGCCTACCACCTCGCTGATGTCGCTGCTGATGCAGGTGCGTTCGGTGTCTATATAAGCTTCACTCAGATAGAGCGGGTTGTGCTTCTCTTCCATCAACACGGGTATGGCTTCCTCTTCGCGTACCCACCAGTTTATGCTGCGGTCTTTCTTCTCTAGTAGTATCTTGACAATGGCGGTGGCCCAACTGCCACTCCCAAGTAGTCCAATGGTTTTTTGCATATTTATCTCCCTTTTTTCGTTCTTTACTGTTCTGGGTTACTACTGCCCGACATGCTCGGCCTGTCTAACCCCATACATTGTTCTATCTAAAAATACGCATTTTATCCACTTTTATTTTATCGTTTTCAAAAAAAATCTTAATTTTGCATTTCAAAATTATTTTTTCTTTTTTCATTTTTCAATTTAGAAATCATGCTCTCAAACCTTAAACCTGCCGCCGTATGGCGTTATTTCGGCGAAATCATGCAGATTCCCCGTCCCTCTAAACACGAGGAGAAAATTTCTGCCTATATCCAAAATTTCGGTCTGCAACATGGCCTCGAGACTCTCCACGACGACCTCGGCAACGTCCTCATCCGCAAGCCTGCCTCCAAGGGTTTCGAAAACTCCCAGGGCGTATGCCTGCAGGCTCATATCGACATGGTCTGCGAGAAAAACGGCGACAAGCAATTTGACTTCCTCAAGGATCCCATCCAGCCCGTCATCGACGGCGACTGGCTCACCGCCGACGGCACCACCCTCGGCGCCGACGACGGCATAGGCGTGGCTGCCATCCTCGCCATCCTCGACGACGACACTATCGAACATGGCCCCCTCGAGGCTCTCTTCACCGTCGACGAGGAAACCGGCCTCACCGGCGCCGGCGGCCTCTCTACCGAGTGGCTCAAGAGCGACATCCTCCTCAACTTCGACGACGAGGACGAGGGTGAGTTCTGCATAGGCTGCGCCGGCGGCATCGACACCACCGTGGCTATCGACTACGACACCGTCTACTGCCCCATCGACTACAAGGCTTTCCGCATCAAGGTCTCCGGCCTCAAGGGCGGCCACAGCGGCGACGACATCAACAAGGGCCTCGGCTGCGCCAACAAGATGCTGGCACGCATCCTCTGGAACGCCACCGAGAAATTCAACATCGGTCTCGCTGCCATCGACGGCGGCAACCTCCGCAATGCCATAGCCCGCGAGGCATGGGCCGACGTCGCTGTCGCGCCTGCCAACATCGACGGCCTGAAGGCCTTGGTGGCTGAGTTCGGCAAGCACCTCGCTTTCGAGTTCCGCTCCACCGAGCCTGGACTGCAGATCACCATCGAGCCTATCGATACGCCCCAGCTGCTCATCGATGCCAAAACCCAGCGTAACCTCCAGGATGTCCTCCTCGCTTGCGCCCACGGCGTCCTGGCCATGAGCCGCGAGATACCCAACTTCGTCGAGACCTCTACCAACCTGGCCTCCATCAAGATGCGCGACAACCAAATCCATATCGCCACCTCGCAGCGTAGCAGCGTCGAGAGCGCCAAGATGGCTGCCGCTCAAAAGATTGAGGCTACTTTCCGCATGATTGGCGCCCACGTCTCTCATGGCGACGGCTATCCGGGTTGGACCCCCAACCCCGCAAGCCGTGTCCTCAAGGTCGGCGTCGAGACCTACAAGAACATGTTCGGCCACGACCCTGTGGTGCGCGCCATCCATGCCGGCCTCGAGTGCGGCCTTATCGGCGAGAAATACCCCAAGATGGATATGATAAGCTACGGCCCCACTCTCCGTGGTGTCCACAGCCCCGACGAGCGTATCGAAATCAAGACGGTTCAGATGTTCTGGGACCTCACTCTCCAAATCCTGAAGAACCTCAAATAGGTCATCCGCTCTCGTCGTCCCACCTGTAATCCAAAAAGCGTTGGCATTAAGGCTATCCCTTATCGCCAACGCTTTTCGTTTCTCTTATCTCAGCAGCGTCACCGTGCCTTTTTTCGACAGCAGGTTCTTCGGTGCCGTAACGTCGCGGTAGCGGATTATCCACACGTATGTCTCCTGCGGACAGGGCTTGCCCTTGTAGGTGCCGTCCCAGCTGTCGTACATGTCCTCGCTGTGCCACACCAGCACTCCGCCGCGTGTGTAGAGGTCTATCCTGTAGTCGGTTATGCCTGTATGCCGCACAAAGAACCGGTTGTTGTCATCTTTTTCGGGCGTGAAGGCATTCGGCGCCCAGATGGAGGCCTTACGGAAGGGAATGACAACCAGGTCGGTGTCGTGACAGATGCCGTTGTGGGCGGTGAGCATCACCACCACCGAGTCGTCTACACGCGGGTCGGCAGTATAGCCGATGCGCTCGTGGTCGCCCATGTCGTTGTCGTTGACATACCAGCGTAGGGTCTCCTCGTTGGTGCTGCGGCTGATGGCCGAGAGGTGCAGCTGGTCGTAGGTCAGGAAGTCGGGCGTGTATTCTATGAGGGCGTGGGGCAGCAGCAGCGGCGACAGGTTCACGGTTGTGTCTGAAGGACAGGTGGGCACATCTTTGTAGTCGGCGGTGAAGAGGTAGGTGGTATGTGTGGTCGGTATCACCTGTATCGTGCGTCTGTGTTCTTGTCCGGCAAGCGAGGGATCCTCTGGGAACGAGCTCCATTCAAACCATGGCACGTCGCTGTGTCCGGTGATGGTGTATGTCTTTGTCTCGCAATCATGATCCCATGTGATGCTGACCGTCGGTGGCTCTAGCACATGCAGATGCATCTCCACCACGCTGTCGCATCCCGTCGTGGTGTTCAGCGAGTCGCTGTACACTCCGCTCTCGCTGTATTCGTTGCCGCCGAACTGGTAACGCACTCCGCGACAGATGGTGTCGTAAAGCTCTGTGACCTTGTGCTCTACCTTGGTGAACTCGAGCACCACGGTGCTGTCGCATCCGTGGACGGTCTGCAGCAGATGGGTGGGACCGCTGATGGATGCGCTGTAGGTAAGGCTGTCTATCCACACGTAGGGGTCGCAGCTCGTGATGCTGTCATGCGTCGTCGTCTGATGGTCGATGGTGAGGCGTAGGTTCTTGATGCTGTCGCACCCGTCAACGCTGGTCAGCGTCAGCCCCTCGACGATGGCGCTCTCAGTGTAGGTGTTGCCGTCAATCCATTCGTAGCTGTCGCAGATGCGTATCGTGTCGGTCTGGTTGTAGGTGGGGTTGACCACGGTCCTGTAGCGTGTCACGCTGTCGGTGCCGTCGGGCTTCGGCAGCACTATGCTGTCCATCCCGCCGTGGGTCACCTGCCGCCCATCCCAATAGAACGGCAGCTCGTCGTCGCACACCACGGTGTCTAGGTCCACATAGCTGTTGGGGTACACATGGAGCGAATAGGTTATCACGCTGTCGCATGCCACCGTGTTGAGGATGATGATGGTGGAGTCGACTATCTCGTCGGTCGTCGTGAAGGTTACCCCACCGAAGGTGTAGGGCAGCTGGTTCTCGACGATGGTGTCGTGTACTGTGGCGTAGCTCATGGCGTTGACATGCAGGTCGAGGGTCTCCAGACTGTCGCACGCTACCCCCCATATCGGGTCGTAACCGGTGGTGAGATACTGGTGATAGTATATGCCGCTGACGCTATACGAGCTGTCGCCGAAAAGGTATGGCGCACCGTTGCAGGTGGTGTCGACATAGCTGATGTCGTAGGACGGCGAGACATGCACTCTCCTCGTCACTATGCTGTCGGCCCCGTATGCCCCGGCCAACGTGTCGATCAGTTCATAGTCGGCAATGCCAGCCACATAGTTGAACACGGTTCCGTCCCACTCCAGCGGCATGGCACCGTCGCAGATGCTGCTGTCGAGGGTCTGCCTCACGGTGGGCATCACGGTGATGGTGAAGTTGATGATGCTGTCGCATCCATACTGGTTGGTGAGTATAAACTGCTGCTGTGTGGTGCCGCTGTCGGCAAACCACTCGCCGTTGTAGCCAAACGGTATCTGCCGCTCGCTGATGATGGTGTCGACACTGCTGTAGCTCACCGGCATGCCCCACAGGTGGTACACTTCGTTGCTGTCGCAGCCATGCATCGTCGGCAGGTGGGCAACACCAAGGTATTCAACACCGAGGCGCATCACACCGGAATAGTCACAGATGGTGTCGTAGTATTCTAGGTCGTAGTTTGGATAGTTGGCGAAATGCAGGTACTCGATACTGTCGCACCCGTCAATGGTCTGGAATGCCATGGGGTAAACGCCTGTCTCATAGAGCGTGTCGCCATACCACGCTATGTAGCTCGACGAGCAGACGGTGTCGTTGAAGTCTATATAGAACGATGGCATCACGTGGAGGTGCATGGCAAGCAGGCTGTCGGCGCCGCTCCATGCGGGAAGGGTGTCGTAGAGCGTAGCCACCCGCCATCGGCCCTCCATGATTGAGGAGTCGGCGATGTCTTGTGTGAAGACCCGGCTGTTCCACTGGTGTGGCAGCATCTGGCTGCAGAGGGTGTCGTCGGTGCCGTTGATGACGTTCCACCACACATTGAGACGGTAGCTGATAATGCTGTCGCATCCGGCATCGTTTGTTATGATTACGGTGGTGTCTATATAGGTCATCGACGATGGTGGTATGTGTAGTAGCGAGGTGTCGCCAAAATGGCTGTGGTCGAACAGGGCATTGTTGAAGGTATACGCCAGCTGGTTCTCCACGATGGTGTCGGCTGCCGCCGATGTGCTGTTGAAGAGCTCGGTGACGCTCATCGTCAGCAGGCTGTCGGCTCCGTGGGTCGTCTGCAGCATGACACTCTGGCTGCCTGTCGTGTCGAATGGGGTGCCGTTCCATGCAAACGGGAAGTAGTTCTCGCAGACATTGCTGTCGGCATTGGCTGTGCGGTTCAGCCACACCATCAGGTTCATGGCTGCTATGCTGTCGCATCCGGCTGCGTTCGCAATGATGCCGGTGTGCTGCAGGTCTGCATGTCTGATGTCTACCTCTGTGGTGTCGTCCCATGTGAAGGTTATGCCGTTCCACAGGTGCTCCATCTGGTTCTCGACGATGGTGTCGTATAGCGTCGAGATGCTGTTGCGCTTCACATGCAGGTGCATCACCACAAGGCTGTCCTCGCCACCTGCTGAGGCATAGACGATGGTGTCTATTAGTGTGAACGGCTGGTTGTATATCGCCAATTGTGTGCTGTCTGCCGCTATCGTGCGTCCTTGCCACCCGTAGGGGAAAAAGTTCTCGCAGATGGTGTCGGCTATGTGTGTCGTCTTGTTCCAGCGGATATATAGGGCGTGGTGGATGACACTGTCGCAGCCCCGCCCGTTGGCAATGGTGATGGTGTCCAGCAAGAGGGTCCCCACCGGATCATCTGGTGTCGCTTCTCTGAGTGCTTCCATCTGCTCCAGCGTGTATGTTACCCCATTGAAGGTGTGTGGCAGCGCATTCTCAAGTACCGTGTCGGGTATGTGGCTGCTGCTGTTGGTGTCTACATGCAGCCTCATGGTCAGCATACTGTCTGCCCCTGTGTAGGCTATCAACGTGTCGAGCATCTCGTAATCGACCACCCCTGCCTCGTAACTGGCAAATGTACGGTGGTTCCAGTGCAGGGGCAAGTTGTTCTCGCACAGCGTACTGTCGGCAATGGCATTCACATTCCAATGCACGTTGAGCGTGTAGTGGATGGTGCTGTCGCATCCTATCTGGTTGGTCACGACTATGGTGGAGTCGAGCTGCGAGAAGCGTGGCGTGATGTATGTGCTGGCGCCAAAGAGTAGGGTGTCGAACATTACGCCATTGAAACTGTAGGTCTGCCGCAACTGGTTCTCCACTATGGTGTCGCTGATTATGGCTGCCGACGTGCCGAAAACGGTGAGGTGTAGCGTCTCCAGACTGTCGCATTGCAGCGAACTCGTCAGCGGATGCTGATAGGTGCCTGGCATATTGTAGGTGGCACTGTTGAACGTCACCTGCTGGTTGCTGCAGATGGTGTCGTAGTAGTGCTGGTCGTAGGTGGGGTCGACATGTAGCCGCATGGTCAGTATGCTGTCGGCTCCTGTCCATGCTGTGAGCGTATCGTTCAGTTCATAGTCTCTTGTCCCTATCACGTAATCGTTGAATTGTCTTGCGTTCCATTGCAGTGGTAGCAGATTGGCGCAGATGGTGGAATCAACGGTGTCGTACACATTCAGGTGGACGTATAGCCGCAGGTCGATAATGCTGTCGCATCCCTTTGCGTTGACTATTATTGCGGTGTCGCGCAGATGGTTCATCTGGGGCGCTATGGCTTCGGTCTCCGCAATCTGGTAGGTCACCCCATTGATGGTGTAGGGCAACTGGTTCTCTACAATGGTGTCGTATAGGTCGCTGTAGGTCACCGCGTTGACGGTGAGCTGCAGCGTCACCAGACTGTCGCACGAGGCTATGCTTTGCAGCATATTGGCATAGCTGCCTGTGGCTGTGTAGATATTGCCGTTGTAGCTGTAGGTGGCATTGTCGCAGATTGTGTCGCTGAACGTTGTGGTGTATGTGGGGTTGACGTGCAGACGCCTCGAAACAATGCTGTCGGCTTGCTCTATATTGCTGAGCGTCACCTCTTTGATTATCACTGTGTCGCCCGCCGTATAGTCGCCTGCAACGAAAAGGGTGCCGTCCCAGTCAAAGGGGAATTGGTTGTCGCAGATTGTCTGGTATACTGTTGTATGCTGGTTCCAGTTGATGGTGAGTGTGTGGTAGATGACACTGTCGCATCCTGCCTTGTTGACGATTGTGATGGTGTCGCTGTATGGCATCCCTGGATGGCTGTCGCTGTACTGTTCCATCTGGGTCATGGTGTAGGTCATGCCGTTGAATGTGTGCGGCAAGTCGTTCTGAACCAATATTTCATCGACGTTGCTGTAGGTGACGTTGCTGATGTGCAGGTGTAGCGTCACCGTGCTGTCGCACATATATGTGTTGGAGAACACATGGATGTGGTCGCCCTCGGTGACGCGCACCTGGCCGCCAAAACTATATTGCTGGTTGTCGCATGTGGTGTCGTAAAAGTCACTTACGTGTGTCGGATTGACGGTGAGTGTCAGCTGTGTGACGCTGTCGCACCCCGCAATGGTTGTCAAGGTGTCGATATATACCTGCGATGTGCTGAAGGTCACGCCGTTGAACTCTGTCGTCTGGTTGTCGCATATCGTCCGGCTCTCGGGTATGTAATAGGTCGGGTTTACGATGAGGCGCATCGTCACGGTGCTGTCGGCTCCGCTGGCTGTGTGGAGCGTCGCACTCTGTATTCCTGCCGACGTGAAGGTCTTCCCGTTCCAGGTGTACGGCAGCTCGGATTGGCATATCACATGGGTGTCTGCGCTGCTGACATTGGGTATGATGTTAAGCGTGAAACTGATGGTGCTGTCGCAACCGGCCCGGTTGGCAATGGTTATGGTCTGTCCGCTTACCTCGCCGTTGAAGGCATGTCCGTGGAAACGGAAACCGGTCAGCTCATTCTCCAGTATCGTGGTGTCGAAGGTGCCGGCTGTGGTGCTCTTGATGTAGAGGTGCAGCGTCACCACGCTGTCGCAATGGTATCTGTTGTCCAGGGTCTGCGAATAGTTGCCTTCGGCGTCGCACACCGTCCCATTGAAGTTGTAGGGGATGTTGCTGCAGGTGGTATCGTAGATGTCGCTGACACTGGTTGGCTTCACGGCAAGGTGGAGGGTCACTGTACTGTCGCAGCCTTCCGTGGTGGTCAGCTCGTGGGTGTAGCTGTCGGCCAGACTGTAGGTCGTCCCGCAGAAGGTTGTTGTCGCATTGTCGCAAATTGTGTCATATACGTCGTCGTCGTAGGTGGGATGCACGGTGAGGTGGCGGTATATGCTGCTGTCGGCCCCGTTAATTCGTGTCAGGGGTATGCGGTGCGTCATCGCACTGTCAAAGGTGATGCCGTCCCATGTGTAGGGCAGCTGGTTCTGGCAGATGGTGTCGTAGTAGTGGGTCTCGGTATTGAAGTTGACGGTGAGGACGAGGTGTAGGGAACTGTCGCATCCATACTGGTTGGTGAGATGGAAAATGGTGTCTGCATTGTCGTAGAAGTCTACCCCATTGAAGGTGAACGGCAACTGGTTCTGGTTGCGCACATGGCTGCGGCTCGCCGTGGTCTGTGGATTCACTGTCAGTATCACTGTCATCGTGCTGTCGCAGCTCTGCACCTGGTCCAGCTCGCTCTGTAGCTCGGTGACGGTATGGGTCACCACCTGGGTGCCTAGCTCGCTATTCTGCGTGGCAGTGAAGTGGAAGTCAAGGGTGTCGTAGGCATATCCTCGGCAAATGGCGTCGCGTATCGTGTCGTGGTCTACCACATGCTTGCGTATCGTCAGATGGATGATACTGTCGCAGTTCTGCGCCGTGTGGAACGTGTAGTCATACAACCCTGCACTGTCGTATACGATGAGCGGATTGGCTGCATTCGGCGGATATGGGAACGATGTGGCATAGTCGCAGAAGACGTATGTGTGGTATCGGTGATAGGTCTCGTGTACCACTAGGTTTAGCGTGACGTTGCTGTCGCATCCATGTATGGTGGTGTCTTGGTAATAGTAGCCTCCTGTACTGGTCCCTACATCGAAGGTGTGCCCTCGCCATTGCCACCCGCCCTCTAACTGAGCCTGACAGATGACGCGCGTCTCGGTGTAGTTGTATTGGTTGTAGATGTGGATGGGGTAGTGCAACGTGTCTTTGCATCCGTTATCGTCGGTTATCGAACAGTCTACAATGAACGACTGTTGTGTCAGTAACGGCGTCAGGTTGACGCTCTCCGACTGTGGCGGATGGCTCGTGTTCGGTAGCAACCATTTCTGACTCTGTGTGTTGTGTATCGTGAGCTGCGTTATCGACCCTGGGCACAGCGCGTTGGAGCCGGATATGTATGGGGCTGGGTGTGTCCATTGCAGCACAACGGGGATTATTATTGTGTCCGCACACTGCCCTCCGGCTATCGTGGTAATCAGCTTCACATTGTATGTCCCTGCCGCCCTGTAGATTGTCTCTGCATTGTAGTTGGTCGAGGTCTCCCCGTTGCCAAAGTCCCAGTAGGCTGTCTCGCAGTCTTCATTGGTCCACAGCGGCACCGTGTCGTTGGCACCTGCCGATATGTAGCTCCTGTTCACAAAGCGGACCTTGAACATGCATGTTCCGATGGAGTCTACATGCTCAAACCTCGCGTGTGGATAGCGGGGACTGGATAGTGCATTGATGTAATAACCGCAGTTGTTGGATGGACAGTCCTGAGGGGTCACCAGGCACTGGTACAGGCCTGAATCGGTCACATTGAGCATCCTCTGCGTCGATAGCGTCACGTTCGAACTGTCGACATTGAACCAGCGGTAGTTGAAACCCTCGGGCGCATAAAAGGTGTTGGCTACTGCATCTCCGCAGTTCTGAAGATGGTCTATCTGCTTGCGTGCGCAATGCAGCGTGAAGTATGCGTATGCAGCCCCGTCGGCTGTGCCGTCGTGGGTGTAGAGTTGCAGGTATATCACTTTCCCGTGGTAGGGCGACAGGTTGATACCCATCGTCCACCAGTCGTGCCATACGTATGAATGGCCGTTGGACACGCTCCTTACATTCCAGCCTGCCGCATTCCTTTTGGGGAAGATGTCGCGGCTATAGCAGAGCGGCTCTATAGGGATGCAGTTCTCGTCGGTCAGCCGGATTGAGAATCGTGGCTGCTGGTCTCCCTCTACCTCTGGGTCTAGGAACACGACGGCATACTTGAGCATCATCAGGTCATAGTCGTTGGTGTCTACATGTATCTCGTACAGTATGCTCTCTCCACCTTTCCCTGTATTCCAGTTGCCAAGCCTTACCGCTGCGGTGTCTCCTAACGGTATGGTCCTAAGCTGGTTGTTGGTGTTGGGGTCGAAGGCTGTGACATCTGTGTGTACCGTATGTTGCGATGTGCTCGAACTGGGACCGTCATCCACTACACACTCCGTCGAATCGGGCAAATAGGTGCTTCCTTTGTAACAGGTGACGTGCTTACTCCCCGAGAACTTCGTGTAGTCTATGCAGTTTTTGTAGTGGTCGCATGTGTTGCAGTCATTCTGCTTCGGGGTGCGGAAATAGTGCCGTGGCACTTGGCAGTGGTCTGTCGTGTCGTAGTTGTAGCTGTCGGTGATATAATACACATATTTCTTGCCGGCTGCTATGTTGTAGTATATCGAGTCGCTATTGTAATTCATCTGCTGGTCTCCAATGAATTGCTGCCCCTCGTCAAGACAATGGTATTTTATCGTCTTTGGATAGTTCCCCCCTTGGCATGATATATGGGTGTAGTTGCTGTTGGTCTTTTGTGCTCTGACGTTGTATATGCTCGGAAAACAGATGTCGAAACTCATGCTCCACTGCTCCCCTGAATAAGGGCTGTGGAAAAAATAGAGCGTGATGGACCCTGAGTAGCAATAGATGTCGATATAGCCGCTGGCGTTATGGAAGCTGTTTAGCGGATAGTCCATCGAGGTACCCATGTAGGTGGCGAAAATATCATTGCTTCCTATCGAATAGTACCCTCTTAGTGTGAACGGTCGCCCATTGTTGGATTTTATTGTTATTGTGTCCTCTACCTCAATCCATACATCAAGGTCACTCATTGTTGGACTCTGCAGCTGATAGCTCTGGCTGCTCAGTACCGTATATGTGGTATCGCCATTAAAGGGCATAGTAAGCGTCGTTTGCGAAAATGCAATGCCGCAATTCTGAATAAAATAAAGGCACAAAACAAGAATCAGGCGTATTGCCGATACCCCGAATCTTGTATAATGCTTTGTAGTTCTGTTCATTATAGTTTTGGTATATTTATGCCGATTAATGCAAAGATATATCAATTTCTACAATTTGAACGAACCGTCTCACCAAGCCTTACCAAATTCCCAATTCCCAATTCACTTAAAAAACTTTATCCCTGTTATTCTCTCAACCTCTTCGATGCTGTTTTCGTAGAGGTCGCGTTTACGGAACCCCTCGTTGTTGCGGCAGATGTAGCCCACGCTCCAGGGATGCTTCTTGTCAAAGCAGGCCACAACCTTAAAGAATGCCTCTGGTATGGGTATTCGGTTTCGTCCTATCGTGTCATGCTCCTGGTCGAAAAAGAGTGGTCCACAGATGATGTATACAGCCCCATGCTTCTTGGCCCATTCGCGACAGCTCATCTCTATCTGGTTCCACATACCGCTGTTCATGGCCTTGTCCTGTGGACAGGCATTGGTCATCAGGAAACTTTCATACATAGCCTCGCTGTCCCACTTGTTGTCGCCCGCAGGGCACATGTGCCCTCGGTCCCAGCTCTTTCCGCGGTCGCTCAAACCTTTGTAGTCCTGGTAATAGGCTCGTGGCTCGGGGACTTCCTTGTCGTCGTGCCATGCCGTCGCCGGCCGCTGCACATCGCCGTGGGTGTGGTCTGCGGTGAGCTTCCACGCCACCCAGTTGGGCTGGCGTGTCTCCTTGTTGTACGACACCACGTATGCTTTGCGCCATAGTATCTGCTGCGGTATGCTGTCGGCAAGCTGTGGCAACTCAATGTCCCACCGCCAGTTGTTGCTGTTGTCAACAACTATGTTTTGCCTACCCTGAGAACTCGCCTGCCTGCATGACGGCACAGCAGTGAGCAAACAAATTAGTATTAAGCCAAATATCCTTAGTCTGCCCATTGCTTTTTTTCACTTCCCATTCACTTTCTCCTGAAATTTCTTGGTGTCAATCACAAACCTTTCGTGCCGCCCCTCCCCAATCAAGCCTCTCTCATCGTATGCCGCCACCTTGAAGACCAGCCTCCGGCGGTCCACTTCTACCAATTCACTGTCGCACCATACTCGCATACCCACTGGCGTGGCGGCACAGTGGGACACATCGATGTGTGTCCCTACTGTCCCTTGTCCTTCTTCAAGCATGGGTACCACGCTTTCATTGCAGGTCTGCTCCATCAGGGCTATCATCATCGGTGTCGCGAACACTTTCACAAGCCCGCTGCCGATGCGGTCGGCACACACCTCGTCGCTGACCATCTGCTCTATATGCCCTTTTGTTCCTATTGTTATCATTTCTCGTTCTTGACTGCTGGTTTCGAGATCGACTCTCTCATGTCGGTGTCGGCTTGGAGGTTTTTCATCCTGTAGTAGTCCATGATGCCGAGGTTGCCGTTGCGGAATGCCTCTGCCATTGCCAGCGGCACTTCGGCTTCGGCCTGGATGACCTTGGCGCGTGCCTCCTGGGCTTTGGCTTTCATCTCCTGCTCCTGGGCAACAGCCATGGCTCGACGCTCCTCGGCCTTGGCCTGCGCGATGTTCTTGTCGGCGTTTGCCTGATCCATCTGCAGCTGGGCTCCGATGTTTTTACCCACGTCGATGTCGGCGATGTCAATGGAGAGGATTTCGAATGCCGTACCGCTGTCGAGACCCTTGGTGAGCACCAGCTTCGAGATGCTGTCAGGATTTTCAAGCACCTGCTTGTGGCTCTGTGCCGATCCGATGCTGGTGACGATGCCTTCGCCCACACGGGCCAGGATGGTCTCCTCGCCGGCTCCTCCGACGAGCTGCTTGATGTTGGTACGTACCGTGACACGTGCCTTGGCAATCAGCTGGATGCCGTCCTTGGCAACGGCTGCCACCGGTGGTGTGTCGATGACCTTGGGGTTGACGGAGGTCTGCACGGCCTTCAGCACGTCGCGTCCTGCCAAGTCGATGGCTGTGCAGGTCTTGAAGTCGAGGTTCATATTGGCTTTGTCGGCCGAAATCAGTGCATTGACGACGGTGTTCACTCTACCGCCAGCCAGATAGTGCGCCTCAAGCTCGTTCTGCGACACCTTCAGTCCCGCTTTCGTGGCCGAAATCATATTGTTGACAATGACCGACGGCGGCACCTTGCGGAAACGCATGAAGATGAGTTGCACCAACGAGGTGTGTACACCCGAAATCAGCGCCTGGAACCAGATTCCTATCGGCACAAGCCATAAAAACAGTATCAAAAAGATGATACATGCAAAGATAATTACTAATGTCATTGGATCCATAGATAACATTTTTTTAGTTTATTAATTGGTTAGTAGTTTTTTTGCTCTATTCAACTTTCCTCACAGTCACCTTATAGCCCTCTATCTCAATCACCTCTATCTCTGTCCCCTCGTCAATGAATTCCCCTTCGCTATGCACCTCCACAATCTCGTCTCCAATCAGCGCGTTGCCGGCAGGTGCCAGTCGTGTCAGGCTTTTGCCTTGTGCCCCAACCTTGATATTGTGCTTCTCGGGCTCGTTGGTCTTGCCGTCGCTTTCTTCGTTGAGGCTGAAACGTTTCCATGTGCCGCTTTTCATCAGCACTGCAAGCATGGCGATGCCGATGCCGATGCTGGCAATCATCGTGATATTGCCGGCTGTAGAGCCATAGTTGGCGTAGGTCTGCCATACGCCGACGGCGACAATGATTCCTCCCACTATACCGCTCACTCCTCCGGGCAATGCAACAATCTCCAGAGCTATTAGCGCGAGTCCTACAAGAATTGCAATTATGATTATTGGAAGTGACATTTTGGGTTTTGTTTAATGGGTTTACTGTATTATTTCTGATGTCAGCTGTTTGTTCAACAGTGCTGTGTGCATGGGAAGGAGCTCCTCGTAGCCTCCTGTCTTCACTATGCATTTGCCTGTGTAGTGAATCATGATGGTACACTGCTCGGCCTGCTCGAAGGTGTGGCGACAGATGTCAACCAACGCCTTGATGACATAGTCGAAAGTATGGTAATCGTCATTATGGACTACCAACTTGCATCCATTGTCATCCAACAACTCAACATCCTGTTCCTGTTGTTCTTTATATTTCTCGTCGTCTTTCATTTACAACTTTATTTAATTCCTATTCACAATTCACCATTCACAATTCACAATTCACGATTCACGATTCAACAGCACATTCGCTATCGCTGATATCCCTTCCTCGCGTCCTTCGAATCCAAGATGTTCGGTGGTTGTCGCCTTTACAGATACTGAGTCAACATCAATATTCATCACCTCGGCAAGGGTCTCTCGCATCGTCTGAATATATGGTGCCACTTTGGGTTTCTGCATGCACAGTATCGCATCCACGTTGCCGATGGTATATCCCTTGGCGGACAATAACTCACACACTTTGCCTAGTAGTATCTTGCTGTCAATGCCTTTGTAGGCAGGGTCGCTGTCGGGGAAATGCTTCCCTATGTCGCCCAACGCTGCTGCCCCTAACAATGCGTCGCAGATGGCGTGTATCAGCACATCGGCATCCGAATGCCCCACAAGTCCTTTGCTGTGAGGTATTTGCACTCCCCCCAGCCATAGGGGTAACCCCTCTGCCAGCTGATGCACGTCATATCCTATTCCCGTTCTGAACATGGTTGTCGGTTTTACGTTTTACGTTTTACGTTTACTGTATGATGTTCTCCGTTCTCCGTTCTCCCATCTCCGTTCTCCGTTTTCCGTTCTCCGTTCTCCGTTCTCCGTTCTCCGTTCTCCCATCTCCGTTCTCCGTTCTCCGTTATCCGTTCACTTTTTCTTGTCCACATTGAAGGTCAACGACACGCGGATGGTGTTGGCCAATGGGTTGTTGCTGAAATTGCTGGTGGGGATAAGGTAGGAGAGATCGATGTCCATGCTCTTGTATTTCATGCCGATACCGGCGGTGATGTATTGGCGTCCTCCCTTTGTCTTGTGCTCGTAGAAATAACCGAGACGTGCCGCAAAGGTGTTGGCATACCAATATTCTGCACCTGCCGAAAGACTGATCTCGCGCAGCTCCTCTCCCATGCCACCAGGGGCATCGTAGAACGACTGGATTGCTCCAAGCATCGAACTGGTGTTGCGATAATCGGTATAGTCCTCGTATGCTCCGCTCCACGTTCCGTCATCATTCTTAAGGGGTGGGGTCGGCACGAGCAGTTTGTTGAGGTCTACCAATGCGTTGATGGTGTTGTAGTCGTCTATCTCGTATGTGTAGCGGCCGCCCAGACGTATGTTGGCAGGGAGAAACTCGTTGTCGGTGTCATCGTCCGAGTACGACAACTTGGAGCCGAGGTTGCTGATTGTCAATGCGGCAGCTATCTGCTGACTCTTGTCGACGTCGTATTGGTAGTAGAGTCCCACGTCGGCAGCGAGGGCATTGGCTGACTTGGTGGTCTGGTCCTCGACAATCAGTCCGTTGGTGATGTCATCGTGGATGAAACGTCCTGTGGCTCCCAGCGCCAGATAGTCACTCAGGCGCATGGCGTAGGTGACGTCAAACATGAACTCGTTGGGGTGGAACTGACCCAGGTGCTGCCCTTCCTCGCCGGTGTGGTCAATCTCGCCTAGCGAGAAATAGGTCAGCGATGCCCCCACAGCACTACGACCGTTGATTTTATAGTATCCTCCAAGGTACAGGAAGTTCATGTCGGTCCCTAATTTGTGCAGCCAAGGGGTGTAGGTGGTGCTGATGCTAAGACTCTTGGGCGCAAATGCCAGCTTGGCATTGTTCCAGTGTGCCGCGTATGCGTTGGGTGCGTACGCCGCACCTGCATCTCCCAGTGCGCCGCTGATGGCGTCGGGTGCTATCTGCAGGATGGGTATACCTGTCGAAATGTAATTGTTCTTCTGGCCTGTCACACTGTAACTCTGCGAATATGCCAGGCTTGACATACTCATGGCGACAACCATCGCCATAACATATTTCCAAAATTTCTTTTGCATGTTTTCTTTTTATTGTGTCTGTCTAAAACGATGTTTGTTTTTTTTTATTGTTGTGTGTTGTCTTTTTTCGGTTCTATTTGGTCAACTTCCTCACCACCACTTTGCCTTGCTCGCGTATTTTCTCGCCGTCGGTGGTCGTCAGCTCGAATCGCGCTATGTAGATGCCTGGCGTGATGCGTACCCCGCTGGCAGTGGTCAGGTTCCAGTCCACGGGGCCCACGACGTAGCTGTCTTCTGCTACAGCCGGCGTGAAAACCCTCAGTAACCTGCCTTGCATGTCATATATATATAGGGTGGCACTCTTGATGCTGCCTCTGATATTGTGCTCTATGGAGAGCTTTACATGGTCGCTGGCTGGGGTGGGGTAGGCCTTGTATTCGGTCTTTGTGCTGTCGTCGCCAAAGACATAGAAGGTGAGCTCGCTCTGGTTCGAATAGTTGAAGATGTTCCACGCTTTCACCTTCATCGTGTGGCGTCCTCTCGACAACCCTGTGAGGTTGTAGCGCACTGTCCCACAACGCTCATCGCTTATGTCGGTCTCGTACAGGTCGTTCAATACTATGGTGTTGTTGGTGTTCCCGTCAAGCACCGCCGTCAGGTCATGCCCCAATCCGCTGCCAACGGCATTGATTCCAACACTGTCGCGCAACTTCACTATCAGCGTGGGGTTGGCATCGGTGATGCCGCCATTGCAGAAATTGGTGTCGTTGAGGAAAAGACGCAGCTCGGGTCGCACCTCTCTGAGGTCAACGCTTTCGTCATACCCTCCCAGCACTAGCCGCGTGTATGCTCCTGTGGCGTCATCGACGGATGATTTGGCATATAACGATATGCGTGAATAGTCGAAACGATAGGGCACGTCGCGCGGCACCGTGAAACGGAACGCAAACCGTCCTCCTTCGATATTGGTGTGTCCTCGGTACAGCAGGCTGTTCTGCTGTAGGAACGGTACTTCGCAGTTGTCGTTGTCGTTGGCAAGGGTGCGGGCCTCTCTGGCGCGGTCATATACTAGGGGGTACAGGTCTCCCTCGAAGTCGCTCATGAGCTCTCCGTCGGCCCCCCGTATCTCTCCCTCCACGGTTACGGTCGACAGCACAAGGGCTGTGTCGTCGCTAAGACTGTCAACGGCTTTGTCGTTGATTTGCGTGACTACTGCACGGTTTGTGGGTATGTCGAGCTTTATGGCTGGGTCTCCCAGCAGGACAAGGGCTTGTGTGGTGTATCTCCGGTTCTTTGCCAACCGCACGGCTTCTCCTATCGTGTTGTTTGCATCGAGGGCATACATTATCATGTCATTGTTGACAGCCATGACGTGCGATATGGGACGCGACGCTGCCAGGCATGCTATGCCGCCTCCGTCGGCAAGCACAAACTCCTCGCCCCCGCACGTCTCGGCGGGGTCGTCATGCCGCCCGAAGGTGCAGGTGCTGGTGATGAAGTAGGGTAGGCTCTCTTTGTTTTGGTAGCTGCTGATGTTGCTCTTCATCATGAATCGCTCTGTACCTATGTATTGCGATGAACCGTGTCCTATGTAGTTGAGCAACAGGCATCCATAGTCCATCCGCTTTTTCAGCGCATTGTTGACATCGGGGTAGAACGAACCGTCGGCTCCCGACTGCTGTGCATACGAGTCTGCGTATATCTTGTCGATGTTCATCTGGGGGTGTTTGGCAAGGATGTTCTTGGCTACGTATTCCGACGAGGTCGTGAACGAGGTGTCGTGCGGACAACTAGGGTCGGCATCGTCTGCCAGCAGCGCCACGATGTTACGCCAGTCCCCCCGTATCTCTTTATTAGGCAGGTCACTCTTGGTGATGTATCGCTCTATCTTGTCTACCAAGTGGTTGGCTTCGCTAAGACTCTTGGCTGGCAAGCGACCCACTGCCACATCCATGGTCGTTCCTATTCCTACGTCCTCGCCATCTTCCAGATAGGTAAAGATGTCGTCGGTGGTTATCGAGCTCCCGTCATCGTCAAACGAGACCTCTGTCTGGTAGGTTACAAGGGTGGGTATGCTGCTCTCTGTCAGATTCCTGTTGTCGTATGTCCCTTTCCCGAAAAGCATTAAATGACTCACCGTCCGACCTCCCTCTTCGACAGCCCTTCTGCGGTAATGACGCAGCATCTCGCGTATGGCCATCGGGTCTTTCTGTCCTGAGCTGAACTCGTTGAAAACCTCCTCTTGTGTCACTACCAGCACCTCCATGTTGTCGTGGATGCTGTGAATGTTGGCTACTCTCTCTGCGGCACTTCTCAGCGTGGAGTTGCACACAATAACCATGTCGGGCAATGAGGCTCCGTGCAGGTCCTGGTTGCTGACCTTCTGGATTGAACTGGCGCTGATGGCCTCACCGTTGCTGAATACGACATATCGTCGTGCTGTGTCGTTCAACGCTGTGAAGGTTAGCGTGCTGCCTTCAACGGTGGTGGGCATGACTGCCACATTGTTGTAGTCGGTGACATCCCACACTTTCGTCGCACTACTCGCTTCGGCGACACTGTATCTGCTCACCTCTCCTGTCGGATAGGTGCTGTAAAACAATTGCGTACCCCCTGCCCGCAGCTTCACCTCGGCATCTACCTCTATATAGTCGAGGTAGCCTGTCGCCATATTCTCGCCCGGAGTGAACTGGATGTTGGTGTTGATGGTGCTGCTGGTACTTGCCGATGCTGGCAGGGTGACTGTGTTGGTGCCGTATAGTCTATAGCCGCCAACCGAATGGGTCTCGGTTTGGCCTCCTATGGTGACCTTGAAAGTGCTGGGAGCTGTTGATACTGAGGCAAGTGCATATCGTACGGTAGCTTGTCCGCTACGTGTCGACGGCAGTGTGATGGGTATGCTCTGCTCTCGGCTATTGCTGTTGAAGCGTTCGCCTACCCAAATCTGGCCCGACTGGTGGGTGTTGACCTGGTCGACATCGTGCACCTCCAGCATCCGTGCCGTCGTAACCGCGTTTCCTGTCGTTGTCAGCGATTCGGCAGCGGTTATGCGTTTATGGCTGCCCTGCCGGTGGCTCACATAGACGTAGTTGGCTGTCGAATAGTGGTGCCGTTTGTGGACGAAACGTGCCGTTGCCTCGTCATAGTGCCATCCGTCAGCCCCAGTGGCGTAAAATACAATGCGGTCTTCATTGTCGAAGATGCCGTCACCGTCATTGTCATGCACCTCTATCGCCATCTCTTCCAGGTCGGCAGGCCTCCTTTCTCCGTTGGTCGTTGCCAACTCGCCACCCATGCTGCCACATACCATGATGTCGGACACATTGCATCCTGTCATCCCGCTCATGGTGCTGCCCGCGAGCTCATATATGCCGGCACCGGTGATCCGCACACGCCACCACTCTCCATCCCGCAAAGCCGAATGACTTACCCCTTGTGCCATTATATAGCCGGATGTAATGAATAAATATAGTATTATTGCTATTTTCTTTGCCATGTATAGTTTCTGTCGAATGCAAGAATAAAAAATGATTGGTATAGGAATTAAAATGTTTGCGAAGGTGAAACCTGCAGCCATTTTAATCGTATAAAGCAGAACAAAAACGTCGTTTGTCTTTTTTTATTGTTTAGTGAAGAAACTTATCATCTCACCTCACTCAAATTTCTCGTTTTTCCTCTCATTTTTACCTTTTTTGAACTTATTCTTATACTTTTTGGCAAAATATATTATCTTGAAAATTACTTGATTGTATTTTTTTTTGCTGAAATGGATTTCAAAATGAAATAATATTCGTAATATTGCCTTTTGATTTTAGGCTTATTTTTACCTTATATGATGAAGAATTTCTCAAAAATTGTCCTGATTGTCGCCCTCTTTGTGGCCTCTTTACCTGTCGCGAATGCTCAGGATGTGATTTTCTCGCAATTCTATGCTAATCCTCTTTATATGAACCCTGCCTTTGCGGGTTCTAAAGTGTGTCCTCGTATCTCGTTGAACTATCGCTCCCAATGGCCTTCGCTGGTTAGCGCATTCACCACAGTGTCTGCTTCTTACGACCAGTATGTGGATCCTCTTCACGGCGGCATAGGCGCTATCGTCATGAGCGACCGTCAGGGTGACCACGGTGCTCTCACCACTAGCTCTCTCGCTGTGATGTACGCTTTCCGCTTCCAGCTGGCCCGCGAACTGTGGGTCAACGCTGGCCTCAAGGCTGGCATAGTCAATACTAGCCTGAATTGGGATGCCCTGCGTTTCCCCGATATGATTGATAAGGTTATGGGCTTCACCGGTATGACTTCCGCTCAGATGCCCGAGAAAACTAATAAATGGTATCTCGACTTCGACGCTGGTCTCATGGTTTATGGCACCTCCTGGTATGCGGGATTCGCTGCTTCTCACCTCACTCAACCTTCCAACGGCTTCTATGGCGTCACCCAACTGCCTATGAAATTCACCGGCAACGTGGGCGCTCTTATCAATATCGCTGAGGAAGCTCGCCGAACCTCCTCGTTGGGCCTCGGCACACCGATCCTTTCTCCTAACTTCATCTATCAGTATCAGGCTGGCTTCCACTACTTCAACTATGGTCTCTACCTCGACTGGATGCCTTTCCTCGTCGGAGTCTGGTTCCGCAACGGCATCGAGAATGCCGACGCCTTCATCTTCCAGGTGGGCTTCCAACAGGACCACTTCAAAATCGGCTACAGCTACGACGTGACCGTCTCCAAACTCTCCAACAACACATCGGGCGCTCACGAAATCTCCTTCGGCATACTTCTGCCTTGCCCCGAAAAGAAGCATAAGGTCAAAGCTATCCGCTGCCCCTCATTCTAATTATCAAAAAAACGAAACTTTTCCCTTCGTCTGACGTAAAAGAACAGAAATAAAAAGTCTTATTATATGAAAAGCTTAAAGAAAGCATCTCTCTTCTTGGCAGCCGCCCTCCTCATTGTGGGCTGCAGCAAGCAGAAGTCCGCCACCACTGGTTGGAACTACAATGACCCCGAGTGGGGCGGTTTCGAAGTGTCGGAGTATAATGAACAAATTACCGCTCCAGGCCTCGTATTTATCGAGGGCGGCTCTTTCACCATGGGTCGCGTATCTGATGATTCCCGCTACCAGTGGAATAACCTCGCCCACACTGTTACGGTCTCCTCTTTCTACATCGACGAAACTGAGGTCACCAACCAGTCTTATCGCGAGTATGTCTATTGGATGAAACGTGCCTACGGCGAGGAATATCCAGAGCGTGTCCGCGCCATCTATCCCGACACCAACTGCTGGCGTGACCGTCTGGCTTGGCGTGAAGGCTTCGTGGACTACTATTTCCAAAGCCCCATCTACGACCAGTACCCCGTCGTCGGCGTCTCTTGGGAGCAGGCTTCCAAGTATTGTGTCTGGCGTACCGACCGCGTCAACGAGAAAATCCTTGTCGACGCTGGCATCATCGCTCTCGACCTCACCGACCTCCGTGGCGAGTCGGCTTTCCAGACTGATGTCTATCTGGCTGGACAGTTCCGCGGCGAGACCCGCAAAGAGCTCGAGAACCTCGACCCCACCGCCGGTGGCGAACCGCGTCAGGTACGCCGCGAGGACGGTATCCTTATCCCTCACTACCGCCTCCCCACCGAGGCTGAATGGGAATTTGCTGCCCTCGGTCTGATTGGCAACACCTACGACGAGCGTATCGTTGAGCATAAGACCTATCCCTGGGCTGGCTCAAGCGTCCGTTCTGCCAACAAGAAATACTACGGCCAGTTCCTTGCCAACTTCAAGCGTTCGCGTGGCGACGCTATGGGTGTCGCCGGCAACCTTAACGACGGCTGGGACTATACCTGCCCCGTCAAGTGGTACTTCCCCAACGACTACGGCCTCTACAACATGGCTGGCAACGTCAGCGAGTGGTGCATGGATGTCTATCGTAAGGACCAGAACCCCGTCGGTGGCGAAGACCAGAACCCCTTCCGTGGTAACGTCTACCGCACTCCTACCTACGTCGATGAGGAAATCGCTATCAACGATACCACTGGTAGCATAGTCTACAAGAATGTCGACGATGACCTCAACCGCCGTAACTATCGTCAGGCTGACAACATCAACTACCTCGACGGTGACTATGCATCCAACATCTACGACTATAATGCACAGGCTGGCATCGATTCTTGGGTTTCCGTTGGCCAAGATGAAGAGGATGAAGCTGTTAGCCAGGATGAGGAAAACGTCAACCTCTCCAACCCCGACAGTGTCACCAACATGATGTATCGCCGCAATGTCGACAATCCTACTCAAGTCACTTCGCTGACCTCCAACAAGGTTCGCGTTGTCAAGGGTGGCTCATGGCACGACCGTGCCTACTGGATGCAGGCTGGCACTCGCCGCTTCTACGACCAGGAACGCTCTACCTCTTGGATTGGTTTCCGCTGCGCTATGGACCGCCTCGGACCCCGCGCCGAAAAATAAAGCACTGCTATATTTTATACGAAAAAAAGGAAGACTCCTTAAATGGATGTCTTCCTTTCTCTTTTTTTTCTTACTTTTGCATTTGTTTATCTAATACTGCTAGTGTGCGTAATTATTTAAAATTCTGTATCATATTCTTCTTGCTTGCTGCGTCGCTGCCGCTTTGTGCCCAGAAAATCATCGAGTACAAGGCCGATATGGGTAGCCGCGACCCCGACGATGCCGATGTCTGGATTCTCTATCGTAACGTCGAGGCTTATCATGACGGCATGACCCTCTACACCGATAGCGCTACCTTCGATACCAAAAACAATATCTTCAAGGCATACGGGAATGTCACGATACTCATCACCGACACTACCACTCTCTACGGCTCGTCGGCTATCTACGACGGCACCACTCGTATCGCTGACGTGTGGGGCGACACCGTGACACTCGTCGACGGCATCACCATCCTCAAGACTGACCTTCTCAGCTACGACCGCAACAACGCCACGGCTTCCTACTACCATTGGGGCCATACTGTCCACGACAGCGCTCTCATGGACAGTCGCAAAGGCCATTATCATTCCGACACCCGAGACATCTATCTCTTCGACGAGGTGGTTCTGCACGACTCTACTGCATGGCTCTACACCGACACTCTCCTTTACAACACACACACCGCCCTGGCTCAGTTTATCTCACCAACCGCTATCATCAGCGACTCATCGACGGTCTATAGCGAAGAGGGTACATATAACACCTCTACCCATGATGCCGCCTCCTTCAAGGCTTCCCGTCTCACCGACAGGCAGAAGTGGATGACTGCCGACACACTCTATTTCAATGACCACACCGATTATGGACGCTCCTTCGGACATGTGGTCATCGTCGACACTCTTAACATGGTTATTTGCCGCGGTCATGAGGGTCTTACCTCTCAGGAGGAGAGGCTCTCCTTCGTTACCGACTCAGCCCTGATTATCTATATCGACTCGGTGGGTGACTCTCTCTTCTTGCATGCTGACACCATCTTCGCCTACAACGACGAGAACCGTCAGTTCTCAGCTGCTCGTGCCTACCGTGGCGTGCGCCTCTTCCGAAACGACGCTCAGATGGTCTGCGACTCGCTGGTCTACTCTGCCACCGATTCGTTGATGACGCTCTACCATGACCCTGTGGTATGGTACGACGACTATCAGTGTACCGCCGACACTATCCATTGCTTCTACGACACGGCTGGCGTCCGCCTCGTCAAGCTGCGTTCTAATGTCTTCTCGATAGAACGTGTAGATTCCGAGAAATTCAGTCAGGTCAAGGGCCGCAACGCTGATGTCTATCTCGAGAGCAGCGAGCCTCTCTATGCCGACATTCTTGGCTCGGCACGCATGGTCTACTATGTCATCGACGAGCAAACAGAGCGTATTGTCCCCGACAACGCCACAGAGGACACCATCACACTGACCTCCAGAAGTCTCCTCGGTGTCAACGCCGGTATGGGCTCCGACATGCGTATCTATTTTAAGAAGCGTAAACCTACCCGCTTCGCGACCTATGTCTCGCCCGATATGAAGATGTATCCTCCCGACAAACTCCCAGCCGACGAACGTCTGCTCCCAGGTTTCCGCTGGCTCGACGACATACGCCCCAAGTCCCCAGACGATGTCTTCAGGACAGTAGGAAATGTATCGCAAGAGCAATCAACCCAACCCCAAGAATGATGACAAAATGTCAGTTGACCCCTAATGGTAGAACTTTTGATTAAATAGAAAACTAGAAGCCCTAGAGAGACTAGAAGCCCTAGAGAGACTAGAAGCCCTAGACAGTCTAGAAGCCCTAGACAGACTAGAAGCCCTAGACAGACTAGAAGCCCTAGACAGACTAGAAGCCCAAGACAGACTAGAAACCCTAGACAGACTAGAAAATCTAGAGACTCTAGACAGTCTAGAAAATCTAGAAACTCTAGACAGTCTAGAAAATCTAGAGACTCCAGACAGTCTAGGAAATCTAGAAAAAAAACCACAAAATAAACCAATCATGAACCAAGAAGATAAAACCCCTCAAGAACCTATTGAAGAGACTGCAGAAAAAATCATCAACGACGCAGCCGAAGAGATGGCAGCCAATCAGAAAAAGCAAGAGGAATCAGGCCGTCGCGCAAGAAAGAAACGTATGGAACGCCACATCGACGAACTCAACGAGAAAGTCGAGCAGATGGGACTGAAACTCTCCGAAATGAACGACAAATACATGCGCGTCTACTCTGAATACGAGAACTATCGCAAACGTACAAGCGCCGAGAAGGCCAGCCTCATCCTCAATGGCGGCAAAGACATCATCAAGTTGATGCTCCCTGTCATCGATGACATGGAGCGCGCCCTTGCCAATTTGGCAGAAGGTGACGCGGCTCGCGAAGGCATGGAACTAATATATAAAAACATGGTGAACGCCCTCCAGCAGAAAGGCCTGAAACCTATGGAGGCCAAAGGCGTAAAGTTCGACGAGAACTTCCATGAGGCTATCACTCAGATACCCGCCCCGACCCCCGAGGCCAAAGGTACGGTACTCGACGTGGTGAAGAAAGGCTATTTCCTCAACGATGACGTCCTCCGTTTCGCACAGGTGGTCGTAGCCTGCTAACCACAATTCAAAATTCACCATTCACAATTCACTAATACATGGCAACGAAAAGAGATTATTACGAGGTACTTGGCGTAGACAAGAATGTCTCTCCCGAAGATTTGAAGAAGGCCTACCGCAAGCTGGCTTTGAAGTATCACCCCGACCGCAACCCTGGCGACAAGGAGGCCGAGGAGAAATTCAAAGAGGCTGCCGAGGCTTACGATGTGCTGAGCAATCCCGACAAGAAGGCTCGCTACGACCAGTTCGGTCATGCTGGCCTCGACGGAGCTTCTGGCTTCGGCGGTCAGGGCATGAGCATGGACGACATCTTCTCGTCGTTCGGCTCCATCTTTGGAGACTTCTTCGGCGGCGGCGGTGGCAGCTTCCACTTCGGCGGATTCAATGGCTCCGGCAACAGCCGCGGAGGCCGTCCCGTGTCGCGCGGCTCCAACCTGCGTATCAAGGTGAAACTTACTCTCGAGGAGATTGAACGCGGCGTTGAGAAGAAGATTAAGGTCAACAAGTATGTCCCCTGCAAGACCTGCGGCGGCACGGGTGCGCGTGGCAACAGCTACGAGACCTGCAGCCACTGTCATGGCAGCGGCGTTGTCACCGAATTGCGCCGCTCTATCTTCGGCCAGATGCAGACCCAGTCGGTTTGCCCCTATTGCGGCGGACAAGGACGTATCATCAAGGATAAGTGCCACGACTGCCACGGTGAGGGTATCGTCAAGTCGGAAGAAATCATCACCATCAATATCCCTGCCGGTGTCGCCGACGGCATGCAGCTCTCCATGCATGGCCAGGGTAATGCCGGCCCCAATGGCGGTGTCAACGGCGACCTCATTATCCAGGTCGAGGAAATTCAGCACGAGCTCTTCGAGCGTCAGGAGAACAACCTCTTCTACAATGCTTTCGTCACTTACGCCGACGCTGCACTGGGTGCCTCCATCGAGATTCCTACTCTGTCGGGCAAGGTGAGGGTTAAGATTGAACAGGGTACTCCTTCGGGCAAAGTGATCCGCCTGAAAGGCAAAGGCCTGCCCGACATCAACGGCTACTCTCGCGGCGATATGCTGGTGAGCATTAATGTCTGGGTTCCCAAGAGCGTCACCAAGGAGGAAAGGGCTATGCTTGAACAGCTTAACAGCCACCCCAACTTCCAGCCAAACCCCTCTAAACAAGAGCGCGGCTTTTTCGACAAAATGAAAGACCTCTTCAGCTGATTGTCGATAGTTCTGATGCTTATAGTTGAGAATTGAAAGTCGAATGATGAAAGCCGTTAGTTGAAAAATTAATGCCGTTTATTGAAAACTGTTAGTCGAAAATCATCCCCGCATAACATTTGTCAATTCACGATTCACGATTCACAATTCACGTATCATGACAGAGGCTTTCCTGCAATATGTCTGGCAGCACAAGCTGCTTGAGGGCGGGCTGACCACTACTGATGGGCAGCCTGTTGTCGTTGAACGCGCAGGGGAGCTTAACCGCGACGCCGGGCCCGACTTCATCAACGCCCGTCTGATGGTCGGCGGCCTCCTCTGGGCTGGTAATGTCGAGGTGCATGTCAAGGCCTCCGACTGGCACGCTCATCACCACTCCGACGACAAGGCCTACAACAACGTCATCCTTCATGTGGTCTATGTATACGATGCCGACGTCTGCCTCGAGGATGGCCGAAAGGTGACTACCGTGGAGATTGCCGACGCTATTCCTGAAAGTGTGTGGCGTAATTACGACGACCTCATGCAGTCGGCTCTGACCAACGAAATACCCTGCTCTTCAAGACTGAAACTGATTCCTGAAATCATCTTCCATACCAGCCAGGACCGCCTTCTCGTGGAACGTCTTCAGCGAAAGTCTGACGATGTCGACCGCCTTCTCAAGTCTACTCGCGGCAGCTGGGAACAGGTGTGCTACCTCCTTATAGCACACTATTTTGGCGGCAAGTCCAACGCTTTTGCTTTCGAGTTGCTGGCCAAGAAGACTCCTATGAACCTGCTCGCCAAAATCAAGGATAAGCCATTCAGTATCGAGGCTCTCTTCTTTGGTCAGGCTGGCATGCTCAACGGATTATTCTTCGACGATTATCCTAATGCCTTGCAGCGTGAATACAACTTCTTGTGTGCCGCCTACAATCTCACGCCCATGCAAGCTCACATCTGGAAATTCTTCCGCATGCGCCCTGCGGGATTTCCAACCCTGCGTATCAGCCAGTTCTCCAATCTTATTGCCAAGTCGAGCAACCTTTTCTCTAAACTGCTGGATACAAAGGATGCAAAGTCTTTGCGCACCTTCTTCTATGTCGAGGCATCGGACTATTGGCAGTCTCATTTCCGCTTCGACCGTCCTGTCGACAAGAAGGTGCAGCCAACGGTGAAGTGTCTGGGCGACTCGACTATCGACACCATCCTCATCAACGCCTGGGTGCCTCTACTATTCAAATATGGTCAAGAGCATGGTGATGAGAAGTTCAAAGAACAGGCACTCAACATCCTGCATCAGATTCCCGCCGAGCGTAATAATGTGATACGTCTGTGGCAGAAGGCTGGCACCAATCCCGCCGATGCCGCCGACAGCCAAGCCATGCTGCAACGTTACAACGAATATTGCAGCCGGAAACGTTGCCTCGACTGCTCTCTAGCTTTCCGTCTTTTAAAACTATAAAACCTTTCACATGATTTCCAGTGAACTATCTTGCATAATCAAGTCTGTTGAGATTCAGCTTCCTGCTCCCGAAAACTCTTTCTCGAGGCTCCTCACCGACAGCCGCCAACTTACCGACCCTGCCGACACGCTTTTCTTCGCCATACCTACCAAACGCAACAACGGTGTGCGTTATGTGGATGGTCTGTACAGCAAGGGCGTAAGGAATTTCGTGGTGTCAGCAGATACGGAAGATGATGTGCGCCAGAGTCTTGCAAAACTCATCGACGCCAATATCTGGTATGTAAAAGATGTTATCGTTGCTCTTCAGCACCTTGCCGAACATCATCGCAAACAGTTCGACATCCCCGTGGTGGGCATCACGGGCAGCAACGGCAAGACCATCGTCAAGGACTGGATAGTGCAACTCCTCTCCCAAGACCACAAGGTCGTGGCAAGCCCCAAGAGCTACAACTCGCAAATCGGTGTGCCTCTGTCTGTCTGGCAGATCAAGGCCGAGCATGACTTCGCCGTAATCGAGGCCGGCATTTCGGAATCGGGCGAGATGGACAGACTCCGCAATGTGGTGCGCCCAACAATAGGCATCTTCACCAACATCGGTCAGGCTCACGACGAGAACTTCCTGACTCGACACCAGAAGATTGCAGAAAAACTGCAACTCTTCACCCATTGCGATGTGCTCATCTACTGTCTCGACCATAAGGAGATACACTCTGTTATCTCGGAGAAGGAAAGCCTGCACCGGCTCTGCCGCTTCACGTGGGGCACGGACGATGAAAACCCTGTCCAACTGCTTAATGTCGCCACAGGTGACCACCATACTCTCCTGACTATCCGCGTCAACAGCAACAATATAGACCAGTCTCTAAACCCCAGCCTGAAATCGCATATCTGCAATACCCCAGCGCCGTTCACCGTTGAGATTCCTTTCATCGACCGCGCCTCGGTCGAGAATGTGATGCACTGCATCTCGTTGCTCGTCTTGCAGGGCTATCAGCACGACGAGATTGCCTCCCGTTGCCGTCGCCTCATGCCGGTGGCTATGCGCCTCGAAATGGATGAAGGCATCAACAACTGCCTGCTTATCAACGACAGCTATAGCCTCGATGTCAACTCGCTCTCCATTGCGCTCGACTTTGTCCAGCATGAAATCCAGCATCATAACAAGACTCTGATTCTTAGCGATTTCATCCAGTCGGGCATCCCCGAGAACGAACTCTATGCGCAGGTCGCAAGCCTCATCTCGCAGCGAGGCATCACTAAGCTTATTGGCATCGGACCGGCATTGTCGCGTTGCCGTGGCTTTTTCGGCGAGGTCAAGTCGTGTTTCTACAACTCGACAGACGATTTCCTCAACCGGCACCCCTTCTCCGACTTCGAGAACGAGACTATCCTTCTCAAAGGCGCACGTCTATTCTGCTTCGAAAACATTGCCAAGGTGCTGCAACGCAAGCGTCACGAGACCATCATGGAGGTCGACCTGGATGCTCTGGTCCACAACGCAAACTATTACCGCTCCCGCATCAAGCCTACCACCAAACTTATGGCTATGGTTAAAGCCTCCTCCTATGGCGCCGGCAAGGTCGAGGTGGCCAACACTCTGCAGTTCAACCATGTCGATTATCTCACCGTGGCCTATTGCGACGAGGGCGTGGAACTCCGCCGCAACGGCATCACCCTTCCTATCATGGTGATGAATCCCGAAGAGGAAAGCTTCGACAACATCATACGCTATAACCTTGAACCTGACATCTATAGCTTTCGTATCCTCCAGCTGTTCTCCGACGCGGCCCGACTCTATTCTCACTCCAAACAGGGCACAAGCCAGTCGAATATTCATGTGCATATTGAACTCGACACGGGCATGCACCGTCTGGGTTTCAGCCCCGACGACATGAATCTGCTGGCCAAGACTCTGTTGTCCGACGACTCTCCGATTACCGTCCGCTCTATTTTTTCACACCTCGCCTGTAGCGAAGACCCTGCGATGGACGACTTTACGCGTCTGCAAATCAAACGTTTCAGCGAGGGCTCTTCACGGTTGAAACAGCTGCTGGGACGTGACGACATTCTCTGCCATATCCTCAATTCGTCGGGCATCACCCGCTTTCCCGAGGCTCAGTTCGATATGGTGCGTCTGGGCATCGGTCTCTATGGCATCTCGCCGGAACCTGACGTGCAGAGCATGCTCCTGCCGGTGAGCAAGCTCAAGACCCGCATCTCGCAAATCAAGGATATCCCCTGCGGCGACTCGGTGGGCTACAACCGACGCTGGATAGCGGAGCGGGACTCCCGCATCGCCATCATCCCTATAGGATATGCCGACGGTCTCTCACGCCATCTGGGTTACGGCAACGGCCACGTCCGCATCGCCGGCAAGGATGCGCCTATCATCGGCAGCATCTGCATGGACATGTGTTTCGTCGACATCACCGGCCTCGACTGCCGTGAGGGCGACGAGGTTGTCCTCTTCGGCCCCGAGGGTATGCTGACCGACATGGCTGCCGCCGCCGGCACCATCCCATACGAGATTCTAACCGCCGTCTCGCCCCGCGTGAAACGCATCTACATTAGCCAATAGTAACTCACTTCGATAACACCTCCACCCATGTTCTCACCTAGAATGAAAATGGCGGACATCATCTCCGCAAACCATAACGTCATCCTCCTTCTGCCGCGCTTTGGCATCCCTCTGGGTTTCGGCGATAAAGCGGTGTACGAAGTCTGCGCTTCCGCCAACGTGCCGGTCGGCTTCATGCTGCTGGTATGCAACCTCTATACCTTCGACGACTATATGCCTTCCATGGAGGAGCTTAGCACTGTCGACATGACCCCGCTGGTTCCTTATCTCAAGGCTTCCCACTGCTATTATACCGACGAACGGCTGCCCCATATCCAGAGCCATATCGCCAATATCACTGAACGGATGGACAGCCGTACGGGCTCCATCTTCAAGCAGTTCTACGCTGACTTCCGTCGTGAGATAACCGCCCATTTCCAGTCTGAAGAACAAAACGAGTTCCCTCGCCTCTGCGCCCTCCAGAACGGTCAACGCCCTAAGGGCCTGGGCAAGAAGGTCTCTTCCAAGTCTCACTCCGCTCTTGTCGACACTCTCGACGACATCACTCAGATAGTATACAAGTATTTGCCGGCCAATACGATGCCTGAAGAGACAATAGAACTCCTCTTCGACATCCTCCAGCTCTCGTCCGACATCCAGAAGCACGCTCTCATCGAAGAGAAGATTCTTGACCCCTACGTCTCGTGGCTCGAGAACGGTTTACTCAAAGAGCCGACAGCGACGTCGCGGCCGAATAATCCCAAAAAAGAAAGGACTGCGAAATGAAACCCCTCACCTCGGTCCTCATCGTCGAACCTTCCGAAATCATCGTCGAGGGCCTTCGCGCCATCCTCGACGATGCCGGCGGCTACAACATACTGTCTCCCCTCCATGATGTCTCCCTCTTGGAGGAACGCCTGCCCGTGATACGTCCGGACTTGCTTGTCGTCAACCCCACGCTCTTGGGGCAGAACCCCAGAATGCAGCTTGCAGCCATTGCCGCCCAGCACCCCAAAATGAAAACAGCGGCCCTCGTCTACCAGTATGTCGAACCGGAGGTTATCGTTTGTTTCAAGCATGTCGTCGATATACGCTCGACCCGCAGCGCTCTCCTGTCTCTCCTGAAAACTGCTCTCAACGAACCTGCGGAAATCCACAGAAACAATGACACAGTGGAGGACTATGAACTCAGTGACCGCGAGACGGATGTACTCGTCCTCGTGGCCAAAGGTCTAAGCAGCAAGGAAATAGCAGACAAGTTGAATATTTCAGTTCATACCGTCAATTCCCACCGTAAGAATATAACCCATAAGACCGGCATCAAGTCTGTCGCCGGCCTCGCAGTCTACGCCATGATCCACAATCTTATGGAGTAGTAGGCTACACCTCTGCCTTTGAGAGGAAGTCTGTGCATTCCTCGAAGGTCTTGAAGGTGTGTTCTTCTGGCACAACCTCGGGGATGACTTTCATCTTGGTGAGCATGTACATGGGTTGCGGCTGGATGATGGTCATCAGCACCATCATGCCTCGCGCCTGGAGGTCTTTGATGGCCTCTTCCATGGCATAGAGTCCGCTCTGGTCCATGAAGCTCACAAGCTTCATGCGGATAACCACTATCTTGGCATCGTCAGGCACATCGGCCATGACCTCTTTGAACTTGGTGATGCTACCAAAAAAGATAGGGCCGTTCAGACGCTGCACATATATATGTTTGCGCATCTCGTCGGTGATGCCGCCCTCGTCGTGCCAAGGGATGTTCTTGTCGAAGTTGGCCTGTGGGGGTGTGGGCAGCCCTTTGTAGAGGTCTCTGTCGCTCATCGCCGACGAACTGTAGCCTCCCTCGACAAGGTCGCTGGCGCGCTTCATGAACAGCACGCAGGCTATCACCATGCCGATGCCGACGGCGGTGAGCAGGTCGACGAAAACGGTGACCACGAAGACAACGATGAGCACCACGGCATCAGCTCGCGGTATGTTGAGCAAGTCTTTGAAGCCTCTAAAGTCGATGATACCCCACCCCACGGTGATGAGGATGCCGGCGAGGACGGAGAGGGGGACGTATTTGACCAGCGAGCCAAGGCCGAGGAGTACGGCGAGAAGCACGAGGGCGTGGATCATGCCACTCAACGGTGTGCGACCGCCACTCTTGACATTGACGACGGTACGCATGGTGGCTCCAGCTCCGGGAAGACCGCAGAACAGGCCGGCAAGGGCGTTGCCTATGCCTTGTCCTATAAGTTCGCGGTTGCTGTTGTGTTTGGTCTTGGTGATGTTGTCGGCCACCACCGAGGTGAGCAGCGTGTCTATAGAGCCAAGGCCGGCAAGGGTGAGGCCGGGGATGATGGCTGTGGTGAGCACTGTTGCCCAGTTGATGGTGGCTAGGTCGACGCCAGTTTTGGCAAAGAAGGGCGTGGGAAGACCCGACGGTATGTTGCCGATGATGGGTACATTATCCATATTGATGAACAACGAGATGACGGTCATCACGATGAGTGCCACCAGTGTGGAGGGTACCTTTTTGGTTATCAGAGGGAAGAGGTAGATGATGGCCACGGTACCCAGACCGAGCAGCAGGGCCGTCAACGATGTCTGTCCCACGGCGGCAGGATACCCCACCAGCAGGTCAAGCATGGAGCCTGTACCGCTCTGTCCGATAAGGGGATAGAGCTGCTGAAGGATGATGATGACACCGATGCCGCTCATGAAGCCCGAAAGGACAGGGTAGGGGATGTAGCGTACATATTTGCCTATCTTGATGACGCCAAACAGAATCTGGAAAAGACCGCAGAACAGGGCTGCAAAGGCCATCGAGACCAGCACCTCGCCGAGGTTGCCGCCCGACGATGCCCAGGCTCCCGACACCAGCGTGGCCGTAACAACGGTCATGGGTCCCGTGGGGCCGCTAATCTGACTCGGCGTACCACCACAGAGGGCCGCGAAAAAGCCAAGCAGCATGGCTCCCACCAGTCCGGCGTAGGCTCCTATCGATGCCGCGTCGGGACTGTCCATCCCACTGAAGGCCTGGATGCCGAAGGCAAGTGCTAACGGAAGTGCCACAATTCCTGCGGTTATTCCTCCAAAAATATCTCCTTTGATGTTCTTTGTACTGAAAATTCCCATCTCTTTTTTATTTTATTATCGTTAGTTTGTTGTTGAATGACAGTTGGTTGTCAGTTTTTTCGTGTTTTTTTGAAACTGCAAATTTACAAAAATTGCATAATATTATGTATTTTTGCAGCAATAATTGAGATTTGAACTTTGTCTTAACTCAAACAAAACGTGATAAATACAAAGTTGTATTATAGAAGATTATAAATCCAAGTTAGTATCCTTAATTTGCCTGCTTAACCATGTTTCGCAAAGTCCGTACAACCCTTGCCGTTGTCTTCTTTTTAGGCATCACGGCCCTGTTTTTAGATTTCACCGGAACGCTCCACGCCTATCTTGGCTGGATGGCCAAGTTCCAGTTTCTGCCTGCCGTACTCTCTTCGAGTTTCATCATTGTTGCAGCCATCTTGCTTGTAACCCTCTTCTTTGGAAGGTTTTACTGCTCGGTGGCGTGTCCCCTTGGCGTGATGCAGGACGGCTTCAATTTTGTGGCCCGCAAGGTCAAGAAAGATCGCTTTCGTTTCGTCAGGGAACACCGTTGGATCCGCTATCCTCTGCTTGTCATTTTCATCGTTCTGATGGTGGTGGGTCTCAACACTATAGCCATCCTTATTGCACCTTACAGTGCATACGGACGCATCGCTACAAATCTGTTGCAGCCTGTCTATCTTTGGATTAACAATATCTTCGCGGGCATGGCCGAAAGAGCAGAAAGCTACGGCTTCTATCATGTCGACGTGTGGGTGAAGAGTGGCGTGTCGTTAATCGTCGCCATAGCAACTCTTGTTGTTGTCGGCTTCCTCTCTTTGCGTCGCGGACGCACATGGTGCAGCAATATCTGCCCTGTCGGCACGGTGCTGGGTCTGGTGTCGCGCTTCTCTCTCTATCGCCCTGTCATCGACCAGGACAAGTGCCGCAACTGCCACAAGTGTGAACACACTTGCAAGGCTTCGTGCATCGACATCGAGAACCACAAAATCGACTACTCGCGCTGCGTGGCCTGTATGGACTGCCTCTCTGAATGCAAGTTCGATGCTTTGCGTTACGAAAATACACGCTTCCGTCTCAATCCTACGATTCTGGCGCAGCCGAGCGGCAAGGGTGACAGCCCTTCCGACGCCTCGCGTCGCACATTCCTGGCTACAACGGCTTTGGTGGCTGGCGCCGCTGTCGTCGAGGCGCAGGAGAAAAAGGTGGATGGTGGACTTGCTGTTGTTCAAGATAAACAGATACCCTCCCGCGACTTGCCTCTCAAGCCTGCAGGCTCGCTGAGCTTGAAGAACTTCTCTGCTCACTGTACCGGTTGCCAGCTTTGTGTCAGCGCTTGCCCCAACGGGGTCTTACGTCCATCGGACAAACTCGACTCCCTCATGCAGCCCGAGATGTCGTTCGAGCGTGGCTTCTGCCGCCCCGAGTGTACACGTTGTGGCGAGGTATGCCCCACCGGAGCCATCCACCATGTCACCAAAGAGGAGAAAACGGCCATCCATATCGGCTTTGCCGTCGTCGTGCCCGACAACTGTGTGGCTTACAGCCGTGGTGTGCAGTGTGGCAACTGCGCCCGCCATTGTCCGTCCGGTGCCATACTTATGGTGCCACGCGATAAGGATGCCGACGAGTCTGTCTTGGTGCCTTCGGTCAATGCCGACCGCTGCATAGGTTGCGGAGCCTGCGAGTACCTCTGCCCCTCTCGCCCCTTCAGTGCCATCTATGTCAATGGCCGCGAGCGACACGTCAACGGTTAAAAGGGCGACGAATTGTCGGCAACAGGCGGCACCGTTTTTTCGAGCTCTTCGAGACGCTGGAGCACTCTGTCGAAGAGGACCTCGAATATTTTGGGATGATTGATGTAATAGACAAGGCTGCTGTCGTAGTCGGCCTGGCTGATGTTGTATTTTGCCAGCATCGAGTCTTTGGCAGCCTTCGACTGGTGGCCCAGCGAGTCTGGGTGGCGTGATGCCACTATGTAGTCGTAGCCGTCGATAATGTAATACTCTGTCATTATCGATGTCATCGTGGCAGTGTCGATTAGGTTGTCGGGGACGCTCTCATGCTTGCAGCCTGTTGTCGCTGCAATAAGACAGACTATGATTATCGTGTAAATCCTTTTTTTCATGATACAAAAAAGCCGCAACCTTTTGTGTCGCGGCCCTGGTGGGAGTTACTGGATTCGAACCAGTGACCCCTTGCTTGTAAGGCAAGTGCTCTGAACCGGCTGAGCTAAACTCCCCTTTTTGAGTTTGCAAAAGTACTACTTTTTCGCAATGTGGCAAATTTTTTCTTGCGAATAATTTGCTGTGTTATTGTAATTGTTTGAAAATTAGTATTATTAATCTGACATTTTTTGTAGTTGTCACTGCTGTTCCCTGGCTTTTTCATTGTTTTTTTGTGCCGAAATTCTGCATTTCGACCAACGTTTTGTATGTCCCTCCTTGTTTCATGAGTTGGTTGTGGTTGCCGGTCTCCACAATCTGGCCATGATCCATCACTACAATCATGTCCGCATTCTCGATGGTTGACAGACGGTGTGCGATAACAATGGTTGTCCGTCCTTTCATCATGTTGTCGAGGGCTTCCTGCACTGCTATCTGCGACTCGTTGTCGAGTGCCGATGTGGCTTCGTCAAGTATCATGATGGGTGGGTTGCGAAGTATGGCGCGTGCTATGCTGATACGCTGACGCTGACCGCCGCTTAAAGCACTGCCGTGGTCGCCCACAGTGGTGTCGTAGCCTTGCGGCATCTGCATGATGAAATCGTCGGCGGCAGCCAGCCTTGCCGCCTCGCGTATCTTCTCTTTGCTCACTCCCTCCAATCCAAAGGTGATATTGTTGGCAACGGTGTCGTTGAAGAGTATGCAGCTCTGCGACACGACTCCGATATTGCGACGCAGTGAGTTGATGTTTAAATCCTTGATGTCGGTTCCATCGATAGTTATGACTCCACTGTCGGGGTCGTAAAAACGAGGCAACAGGTCGACAAGCGTCGTCTTGCCGGCACCAGAGGGTCCTACGATGGCCACCTTCATGCCCCTAGGGATTACGAGGTCTACATTCTGCAGCACGGGTACCCGTTGCCCCCCTTCGTCGTCGTATGCGAAATTGATGCTCCTATAGCGTATCTCACTTTTGAAGTCGGTCATCACCGTGGCATTAGGCTTCTCGACGATGCGTTCGTCGGCATCCATTATCTCGAAAAGCCGCTTTGCCGACGCGCTGCCTTTCTGGAGGCTGCTATAGGCCTCCGAAATGCCGTGGATGGGCGGTATGAGTCTCGCAAAAAGTATGACAAAGAGGATGAATACCGACGGATGCAGTCCTCCTGCAATCACAGAGCCGCCGCCGAGTACGAGAATGAAGCCCAGACCGAGGGTGCCAAGCACTTCCGACAGCGGGCCTCCGGCCTGCCGCCGCCAAGCCACGCGCATCATACGCCGGCTGTATTCGTTGTTGGCTTTGTCGAAGGTTTCCTGGCGGTACTCTTCGCGCCGATAGGCCTTGACCACCTCGAGGTTGTCGAGGGTCTCCTTGTAGACCGACATCATGTCGCCCAGCGTCTCTTGCCCTTTTATGGCGTTCTTTTTCAGACTCTTGCCTATCTTGCTGATAAGCAGCACGGCGGGCGGTATTACCACCACGAAGAGCAGGAAAAGCTTGGGACTGATGAATATCAGTGTGGCGGTGAACACTATGACGTTGATGGGGTCTTTCACGAGCGACTGCAGGGTCTTCACAACGCTCCATTCTATGTCGCCCAAGTCGCCCGACAGGCGGCTCAGTATGTCGCCCTTGCGTCTGCCTTTAAAGTAGGATATGGGCAGAATGGTCATCTTTTGGTATAGGTCATCGCGCAGGCGTTGCTGGATGCCGTTGCGGATGGGACTGAGGAAAAAAAGCCCCATATAGCGTGTCAGATTGTACATCAGGGAACTGCCGAGGTATATGCCGGCAAAGATGAAGAGGCTGTTCCACAGTCCGTGGCTCTCCTTAATCTGGTAGAGGTGGTAGAGTGCCCAGTCGGTTATCTCCGACTGGCTGAATCCAAGCTGCGGCTCTGCTGCAGGCGGCTCGCTGAGACCGAAAAACAGCTCTATCACGGGTACTATCATCACGAACGAGCAGAGGTTGAACAGGATGGATAGAACATTGAAAATAATGTTCAGCCCTATCTCTTTGGGATAGAAGCGAAGGTATCTTAGTACGCGGTAGATGTCGTTCATTGGTTTGTCATTTCAAAGTATCTTTTCATTACCAGCAGCGCTATGTATCGTTCGCGCCGCCGGTCGCGGAACTGGTCGACGTATCGGTTCGCAGCCTTGCTGATGTCGAGTGCTGCCTTGGGGTGCGACGAGTAGTAGTCCATGGCTTGCTCCAGGTCGCTGAAGTCGTCCTTGATTTCCACATAGTGGACACCCCCCTGAAGACGTCCTTCCATGTACCATGTCTCGCAGGTCATCGGTGGCGTGACTGCCAGCGAGTTGCTCGACATTATCCATTTCAGGTTGCTGGCTACGTCGTTGCCCTCCAAGGCCATGATGTAGCGGTATTGCAAGTGGTCGTAAAGCGAGAGGCGTGGCACGGTGGCGTTGCCGTCGACATTGGTCGAGAACAACCCTCCCTTGGCCAGCGTGTTGGCGGCATCGACACGCTCGTTGCCGGCGAACAGTTTCAGGAACAGCCGACGGTTTTCGCGTGTCCCTACCTGACCTCTGTAGATGGCCATGTCTCTCTTCTGCTCGAATGGTATGCTGTCTTTCAGGAAGACGAAATGGCGGCATTTGTCCAGGTTCAACAACACCGAGTTGGTGTTGTCGACCAATATGCTGCGGCTCTTGACCACCGTGGGTTCCGCTGGTATGTCGCGCACGTCGCCAAAGAGGTACTGCCATACCAGGTCGGGTGAGAACCAGCGCACTATCTCGCGACTGTCGTAATAGTAGGTGCTGCTGTTGCCTTTTTTGTGAAACTCCGACAAGGGCTTGGCGCCGCTACCTAGGGGCGTAGGGGTGGCGAGCTTGCAGTAGTATTCTACCCTGTCCTCAATGTATCGTTGGTCGTAGTGCTCGCGGCAACGGTCCAGCTCTTTATCCAGTTGGCGGCGTAGCAGGGCGGCAGGCACCGCTTCGCGAAGGAGGGAACGCAGATAGTAGGCAAGCTTCGAGTTCTTGCCGCTGTGAAACAGGTAGTGTAATGAGGTGTGCATGGCTTGAAGTCTTCGGTATTCTCACATTTGAGTTATCACAATCTGGGGGGTCGCCAGCGAGGAATTTGCCTTGTATTCAAGGCGTTCGGGACGCAGTTGTCGCGAGAGCAGGTAGTCGTGTATGGCCTTGGCCTCTTCGGCGGTTGTGGCGTCGATGCGGATATGCATACGCGGATTTTTGAGCAGGTAGTCGGTGATGGCATCGAGGGCTGCGGTGGCGTTGTCGTTGAGTGGCAGCAGGTTGCGACCGTTGCGTGGCAGCGGCAGCGGATAACGCCCCCACAACTCGGCGGCATGCATGACGAAGTCGGCTGCATTGAGGTCGCGCTGCAAGGTGTGGGCGGTGCCGCTTACTATGCGTGGCATGCAGCCTTCGGAGTTGACTATCACTGTGTTGTTGCCTCTGGCTGAAAGGGATAGGGCTATGATGCCCTCATCGTCTATGATATAGCGGTCGGCTTCGGCTTTCTGCCGCAGCACCTGCACGATGCCGCTGGTGGCTCGGCCATGGCTCTCTTTGAGTGTCGCCTTCACCACGCTCATCTCCTCTGGCTGTGCCGAAGGGTAGAGCTCGAATGTGAAGATGTCGGTACCTCCAATTCCAGTCCATTCGGTCGACTTGTTGGCAAAGTAGCCTTGCTTGCCGTCGGCGGTGACACCCAGGCAGATGTCGTCGTCTTCGCTGTTTATGGGCAGTCCCAGGTTCGTGGGGCGTTGCAGGTAGGTGTCGTTGAGGTTGATGAAATATGTGTCGTAGCCGCCGAAGCCCTGCCAGCCGTCACTGGCAAAGTAGAGGGTCTTGCCGTCGGCATGGATGAACGGGCACTTCTCGTTGCCAGGGGTGTTGACCGAGGAGCCTAGGTTCTCGGCACGGCTCCAGTCGCCGTTGGGTAGCCGCCGGCAATACCAGATGTCGGTGCCGCCCTGTCCGCCAGCCCTGTTGCTGGCGAAGTAGAGATACTGGCCGTCGGGCGTGATGCTGGGCTGCGACTCCCAAGTGCGTTCCCCATTGACGTTGCGTCCCGCGTTCTCGATGGTTTGCCACTGCCCGTTTTTGCGTTGGCAACACCAGATGTCGCAGTTGGTGTAGCCTCCCTCGTGTCGCATAACCGAGTAGTAGAGTGTCCTGTTGTCGGCCGTCAGCGTCACGCAGCCCTCGTCGCCTTCCATGTTGAAGGGCGAGGGTAGGGGCGAACCGGAAGTGTAGGCGGTGTCGCGCCAACGACTGCTATAGAGCCGCAGCTTGCGTTCGGCGGCCTCGCGGTTGTAGAAGCCGTTGGGATTCTGCTCGGCGACTTTCCTCAGATAGTATATCTCGCTGCCGTCGTGTGTGATGAATGGCAGATATTCGTCGTCCCTCGACGAGGCTCCACGTAGCACCGTGGGGAAAAAAGGCACCTGGTTTTGCTGTGCTTCGGCGAGAAATTCAGACCAGTACAGGTAGGTGGAGGCCTCTTCGTACACGACATCGTATGCTGGGTTGGGCTGCTGGTTGGCAATGTCGAAATACCTGTTGAGCTGCTCCACGGCCTCTGGGTACTGCTTGAAGGTGTAATGCACCACTGCCATATAGTAGTAGGCCAGTGCGTTAGGGTAGTCTGGACAGAGCTTGAAGAGCCGTGTCAGGTGGCTCTTGATGACTGCCGGCCGTTCTCCGGCTTTCACAGCTGCTATGCCCATATAGAAATAGGGGTCGGCAGCGTTGCGGTTTTTGGCCGACACCTTGCGCATCAGTGTGATACACTGCTGATAGCGTTTGTTGTTGTAGGCTTCCACCCCCTTCTCGAAGTCGCTCTTGTCGCTCCCCTTGAAGTGCGGATGACAGTCATCCCCCTGCGCCATCAGCACATTGGCTGTGGCGAGGAAAAGGGTTGTCAAAACAAGTATCAGTGTGGTTTTGCCACTTGCCATCTTACAGTTTGTCGGGGTCTATCTCGAAGGCTGGGGCGTCGTTGCAGCCACAGGTGTTGTTGCAGTGCAGTGCACATTCGGAGCATGGGGTCAGCTCGCCGTGGAGACGTTGCTTCACCATGTCGCTCAGACGGTTGCGGAGAGGGTTGAAGTCTATCTTCTGTATCACCTCGTCGCAGAAGGCATAGAGGAGCAAGGTACGCGCTGTGCGTTCGCTGATGCCTCGGCTGCGGATATAGAACATCGCCAGTTCGTCGATTTGGCCTGTGGTGCTGCCGTGTGAGCATTTCACATCGTCGTTGTATATCTCCAGGAAGGGCCTGCTCTGCACGGTGGCCTTGTCGGTGAGCAGTATGTTGCGGTTGGTCTGGTAGGCTTCGGTCTTTACAGCCCCGTCGCTCACCAGCACATGGCCGTTGAATGTGGCATGTGATGCGTCGTCCATGATGCCTTTGTATAGGGCGTGGCTCTCGCAGTGTGGGTGGGCATGGTTGACAAAAAGGTAGTTGTCGGCCTGCTGGTTCTTGTCGATGAGGTATAGCCCGTTGGCTTCGGTTTTGCATCGCTCGCCCAGCATGTTGACCTCCGTATGGTTCCTTATCTGGCCGCCGTTGAGGGTGATGGCACTCGTCTGGAGTTGCGCGCCTTCGTTCATCTGAACGTAGTTGTGGTTCAGCAGACCACTCATGTCGTTCATGTTCTGCAATTTGTAGTGCTGCACCTCGGATTCGAGTTCACAGAACAACTCGGTGACGTTGTTGCTCATGCTGCGGCTGTCTCCGATGCTGTCGTCGCATTGCATCAGGGTTAGTTTGCTGCGTATGCCTACAACCACAAGGTTGCGTGTCTGGACAAAGATGGGCTCTCTGCTGTCGATGATGTTGATGATCTGGAATTTGGGTATGCCGTGTGAACCGTCGGGGATGTAGATGAAGACTCCATCCTCATAGTTGTCGGCATTGATTTTCTCGTATGCGTTGTCGCTTTTGGCACACTTGCCAAGATATTGTTCGATGAATTGGGGGCAGTAGCGGAGGGCGTCAGCGAGACTACCGTACGATATGCCGTCAAAGTCGACATGGTAGGGGTTGATGCAGCGTCCGTTGATGACGGTGAGCTTTATGGCGTTGAGTTCGGGGATGTTGCAGGGGTACTCTTTCTGCTCCCGCTCCTCGTCGCCGGGCTGCACCATGTCGTCGGTCATCATGCCGCTGAAGTCAACGTCGCGCCACACCTCGTTCTTGCGCATCGAGGCTTTTATGTCGCGGAATTGCTGTACCACTTTTGTCATTTCGATTCCTCCAGTTCTTTCTTAATCCATTCGTAGCCTTTCTCTTCCAGCTCGAGGGCGAGCTCTTTGGGACCGGTCTTGACTATGCGTCCTTCGTAGAGAACATGCACATAATCTGGCACTATGTAGTCGAGCAGGCGTTGGTAGTGGGTGATGACCACAGTGGCATTTTCGGGCGAACGCAGCTGGTTGACGCCGTTGGCCACGATGCGAAGGGCATCGATGTCGAGACCCGAGTCGGTCTCGTCGAGTATGGCGAGGGTGGGGTTGAGCATCGCCATCTGGAATATCTCATTCTTTTTCTTCTCGCCGCCCGAGAAGCCTTCGTTCACCGAGCGATTGGCCAGGTTGGTGGTCATCTCCACGACTTTCTTCTTCTCCTCCATGAGCTTCAGGAACTCCGTGCCGCTGAGCGGGTCGAGACCACGGTATTTGCGTTGCTCGTTGACGGCGGTACGCATAAAGTTGGTGATGGTAACGCCTGGAATCTCAACAGGATATTGGAATCCGAGGAAAATACCCTCGTTGGCACGCTGGTCTACAGGCATGTCGAGGATGTTCTTGCCGTTGTATATCACTTCGCCTTCGGTGACAGTATATTTGGGGTTGCCGGCAACGATGCCTGCCAGCGTACTCTTGCCGTTACCGTTAGGACCCATGATGGAATGGACTTCGCCTTTATTTATTTCCAGGTTTACACCCTTCAGAATTTCACGGTCGCCTATCTTGGCGTGTAAATTGCGTATCGAAAGCAATGCCATTATATATTTTTTTTATTGATTTATTGAAACTTATATATGTTATGGAATTTCATTATTCCATACAAAAATACGTTTTTTTTCACTATTACGTTTCGGATAGTCCATTATTCGAAAAAAAAATATAAATTTGCAATCCGAAAGGGAGCTGGCATTTTGTTTCGCTCCCTCTGAATATTAAGCACATACACCGAAAAAATACATCTCAATGAATGTTCCCATCGTCACATTGACTACCGACTGGGGCGATCGCGATTGCTATTCAGCGATGGTCAAGGGGAGGCTTTACAGCTTAGTCCCCGATATCCGTGTCGTCGATTTAAGCCATTGTCAGGACTGGGACAGCTTAACTGTGGCATCGAAAATCATCAAGTATGGATGCCTCTCGTTCCCTGCCGGCACGGTTCATATCGTCGACTTCTGCGAGGACCCTGCAGTGTGGAAGAACGCTGGCAAGTCCATGCAGCCGGCGCCGCTGCTGGCACAATACAAGGGCCACTATTTCCTCTGCTGCAACCGTAAGCTGCTGGAGATCTCGTTCGACTCGGACTGCGAAAGCCTCGTGGCGTTGCCTTTGCCGCAGGATGACTTGTCGGATGTCTTTGTGGCGCACAGCCTCTTCTGCGATGTGGCTGTCAAACTGTTGAGTGGAGCCAGTCCGTCGCAGCTTGGTACGCCTGCCACACCGCTGGCACGCCGAGGCTTCATGAGGGCTCAGTTCGACGGCACTGTCATTTCGGCCCGCCCCGACAGTATTGACCATTACGGCAACGCCACCCTCAACCTCAAGTACAGCGACTTCATGGAGTACCGCGCCGGCCGCTCGTTCCGTATGGAGCTTGAGTTCCAGGTGGGTTCTGTCCATCAATTTCCGTCGGTGACAGAGGTGGTTCGCCACTATGGCAATGAAGGCCAGGGTCGTCTGGTCCTCACCGTGTCGTCAACGGGTTATCTGCAGTTGGCCATCAACCGTGGCTCTGTAGCCGAACTCTTGGGTGTCAACTACACCACTGTCTGTCGTTTTATCTTCTCCGACTGAACCTCGTAAGCCTCTTTATTCTTTCGGTGTCTTCCAGTTGAAGTAGAGCTGGATGCCGGCCATCTGGTAAATCTGCCAGTGTCCCCACTTGCCGATACCGCTGAAATCGGTGTCCCATTTGGTGTTGAAGACAAAATTGGCCGACAAGAATGACGAGAAACGGTAGTCGAGCTTGAGTTCGATGTCGATATCGGTCTCAAAGGCGCGTTTTTTGAACCATTTGTCCTTCATCTCATCGAGGTCGTCGTAGGGGGTGCCGTCTTCGTTCAACGCAACAGTGTACTTGGTTTTCGACAGGTCGTCCCAACTCATATTCCTCGGCTTGAGGTAGTCGTAGAAAAGTTCGAAACGTGCGTAGAGGTCAAGGTTGGTGACGATGTTCTTTTTCAGATACATGGCTTTGACGTAAGAACCAATTCCGAAATAGGCATGGTTGATTTTGTCGTATGTCGTGGGGTCGGCGATGTCGAACTCGTCGTCTTGGATGACACCATAGTTGTTGCCTTTGATAATCAGCGAGTCGTTGCAGACAAAGGTGGTCTTGCCAGTGAGGAACGACAGCGATACCGACCAGTTCTCTTTCTTGTGCTCGAACGAGAGTGCTGTGGTAAGGTAAGCCGGGGCGAAGAAGCCGGAGACCTGCTCTTGGGTCTGGTTGACGCCTATGCCGCTGTATTCGTAGCCGGCCCCGAACTGGGTCTTCAGGTTGGCGGTGAAGCTGGCGCCCCAGTCCTTGTATGCCTTCCATGAGATGGCACTGGTGAGGTCGATTTTGTCGTTGCTTTTGCGACGAGTCTCGAAAAGTCCACCGACTTTGTCGTCCGATGAGTTGTCGAGGTCTTGCCAAGCATATCCGTAGGCCATATCGGCTATGTTGTCCCAGACACATTTTGTATGCGTGTACTTGTAATTGCCAAAGAATGTTGCCGTTAGGTCAATCTGCGAGTTGCCGGACGTCGACCAGTTGTTGAACATCATCTCGCTGGCTTTGAGCGCAGGGGTTGAATTGGTTGACCATGGACTTTTTTTCTCGCTCTCTTTCTTTTCGTTGTCCTGGGCATATATGCTGCCAGCGGCAAGCATGACGACAGCAGTTAAAACAAACAATTTCTTTATCATGGCAAGGTGGTTTGCAGTTGTGTTTCTGTAAGTAGGGGTTAGGAGCGTGTTACAATCCCAAGTCTGCGACGGCGTTCTCTATCTCGCTGATGGTGAACCCATGAGATGAAAGGAACGACATCAGCTTGGCGCGACGTTTCTTGTTGTCGGGTTCGGTGATGCTGTTGTTTTTGTTCTTCGTCAGATTGGTGAGCGTCTCCTGGTATTCCTCCTCGTTGATTTCTTGCAGGGCTTTGTTGATGGTTGTGTTGTCTATGCGTTTGCTTCTCAGCTGATAAGCTATCTTCACACGTCCCCATTTCTGGAGATGCATCTTCGAGTCGCAATAGATGCGGCAATAGCGTTCCTCGTTAATGAAATCATTCTCCGTAAGATAGTCTACTATCCGCTCTCGCAATTCCTGACCCGCTCCCCATGTCAAGAGCTTGTCCCTCACCGCTGAGCGACATTGTTCACCTGTGGCACAATACTGTTCTGCTTTCGTCACGAAGGCCATTTCGCTTTCGGTGAAGTTGAAATTACTTTTCATCGGCTTAAATAAATGGATTATAATTTGTTGTATCAAATGGTACGTTACAGATTATTTTGCAAAAATACAAAAAAAATGGATATTACCGCAAAACTTGTATACTTATATTTTTATGTAAAAAAAATTTTGCCATTCCACTGATTTTTCGTAATTTTGCATTTCTAATCTTAATGCTCTATTATTATGGGAAAGGGGAGAATACTTTTTGTAAATCAGGAGATTATGCCTTTTCTTCCTGAGAATGAGAATTCCTACATGGGTCGCTATTTGCCTTCCTTCGTCCAGGAAAGAGGCCGCGAAATACGTGTTTTCATGCCTCGTTTCAGCAATGTCAACGAACGCAAAAACCAGCTCCATGAGGTGATTCGCCTTTCGGGAATGAATCTTATTGTCAACAATGCCGACCACCAGCTCATCATCAAGGTGGGCTCTATACCATCGGCTCGTATGCAGGTCTACTTCATTGACAATGAGGAGTATTTCACCAAACACAAAGGCTTCTACGACGATAACGGCAAATTCTGTACCGACAACGACGAGCGTATGCTCTTCTTCGGTCGAGGCACCCTCGAGGCAGTGCGTAAACTGGCATGGCAGCCTCATCTGATCCATTTCACGGGTTGGTTCTCCTGCATGATCCCGTTCTACCTCCGCCGCATCAACAAAGAGAACGCTTTCTTCTCCGGCACAAAGACCGTCTTCTCTCTCACCGACGACGGCTTCACGGGCGACTTTGGCCCCGACATGGAACGCAAACTCAAGGCCGACGGTGCCACCGCCAAGGACTTGCGCCTGTACGAAAACCTTGACTACATGACGCTTACCAAGGCTGCCATAACTTACGCTCATGGCATCGTCATCGCCTCGCCCAATGCCAACCCCGAGCTTGTGGCCTTCGCCCGCGAGAACAAGCGCAACATTGTGGAATACAACCCCGACCGCACTGCTTTCTTCGAACGTATCAACAAAATGTACGACTCCATCATCGGAAGCAATATCAATAACTAACATCTTCCAATTCTTTACCTTTAAACCCGAATGTCCAAGCACAAATCTTTTTTCTTTCTCGTCGCCATTGCTCTTGTTGCAGCCTTCAATGCCTGTACGGAGAAGGAGAGCGACCTCGGACTGGAACTTCAAGACCCTTCCACCATCTACAACGGCGTCGCCGATACCGCTTTCGGTATTGCCTATATGGTCCTCGACGACTCGCTCTTGACGACAGGACTCAACAGCGTCGTGATAGGCTCCGGCGATGACGACAATATCGCCACCACTGTCGCTTCATTCTATTCCAATGTCTCTACACCCAACGAGGCCAGCATCACATTCGACGAGAGCTACATCATCGATTCGGTGGTGCTCTCGTTGGCAATCTCCAACATCGACGTGATGTCTGCCGACTCTGCTGGCAGCCAGGACCTCCACTTCGTTATCACCCAGCTCTCGCAACGGCTCTGCAAGGACTCGGCCTATTACAGCACTACCGATGTCGGACTGGGCAGCACGCTCTTCTTCGATGATGTGGTGTCTGTCCAGCGTGGCGACACTATGGTGGCTCGCCTCAAGCTCACCAGCGCCTTCTCTGACTTGATTGCCAACCATACGTTTGCCTCTTCCGATGAATTCGAAGAGGCTGTCAAAGGTATGCATATCAAGCTGGCACCCAGCACGTCGTCAAGAAACTATGTGACAATCAACCTCGCAGCGTCAAATACTCGCATCACCGTATACTACAGGTCGGGTGACAACGATACTCCACGCTCTTACGACCTTGCCTTCGGCTCTACAGTGACCCACTATAGTCGCTTCGAGAAAAATTTCAAGGGTGACTGCACGACATTCAATACCAACCCGTCCGATTCTGTCAGACAGGCCAGCATGTACCTCAGCCCATTGGGCGGTATGAACATCAGGTTCAATATCGACGATTATATCCGCCAGTTCCACCAGGACCACCCGATGGCCATCATCCATTACGCCGAACTCATCCTTCCGGTCAACGAGACAGAGGCACCCGACGAGCGTCCTGAAACCTTGGCGGCTATAAAGATGTACGAGAATGGCGTGGTTGCCAACATCCCCGACATGTACGACCCATACACCTATTCGGGGTTCGACGGCACCTACGACGCCACCAGCAAGTGCTACCGTATGCGTATCACTCAGCATCTCCAGAAACTCGTCAAAGAGGGACGCGACCGCGGCACCCTTATCGTTATCAATGGCCGACGTACTTCGTGGCAGCACACCGTTATCAACGGCGACCAAACGGCTAATCCTATCCGCATACAACTGGTGTACAGCGAGTAGTTTGCGGTTGTAATTGAGAATCTGATAATTCCCTTTTTTCTTCCTTAATAATTTTTCGTGTTTTGAAACGTCTGTTTATACTTTTTGCATTCTTTTCTGCTCTGGCAGCCCAGAGCCAGGTGCGTTATCAACATTTCTATGATGATGCCCGCCAGCATGTAGCCGTCGAGGGCATGATGACCGACGACAGTGTCCGTACCGGCGAATGGAACTGGTGGCACCAGAACGGCAAACTCTACCAGCAGGGCTCTTATGACGAGCGTGGCAACAAGGTTGGCACATGGCGTATCTTTTTCGACGATGGCGCCAAGTGTGCTGAAGAGTGCTACGGTACTGGTCTTGCCCAGCAGTGGTATCACGATGGCAAACTCAAGAGTCAGGTGAATGTTGTTGACGGCAAAAAGCACGGCACCTACCGCTCCTGGTATGCCAACGGTCAGCAAAAGGAGGAGATTCCTTTTGTCGACGGCAAGAAGCAGGGAGCCGCAAAAGAGTGGCACGAGAACGGGAAAAAGAAATTCGAAGGCACCTACAAAGACAACGAACTCAGCGGTATGGCTACCTGGTGGACCGACAATGGCACCATCGACATGAAGGGACGTCTCGAGGCGGGCGACCAGCAGGGCGAATGGCTCTTCTACTGGCGTACCAACGGCAAGCTCGGCATACGTGGCAACTATAAGGATGGTGTCGAAACTGGCACATGGACCTATTACTACGAGACTGGCGAGCGTTGGCGCGAGGGACAGTATACAAATGGCTCCAAGAGCGGCCGCTGGACTACATGGTACGAGTCGGGCAGGAAACTTCATGAAGGCAACTACGTGGACGGCAAGGAGGAAGGTGTCTGGACTTCATGGTACGAGGATGGCAATATCGACTATACAGGCTCTTTCCATCGCGGTTTGAAGGATGGCGAGTGGAAAGGATTCTACGATGATGGTCGCACACGTTATGTGATGCACTACTCCGCCGACGAGAAGGATGGCGAAGAGGTGCGTTACTATCCCAATGGCAAGGTCGAGACTCGTGCCAACTACCGCGATGGCCAGTGGCATGGCAAATATGAACGTTACAACAGTGCCGGACGACTTGAAGAGCAGGGCTCTTTCGTCAATGGCGAGAAGGATGGCCGCTGGGTAATGTACGATGCCCAGGGTAAGGTGTCTGCCGAGATGTCATTCAAGGCCGGCAAGAAAGCCTCTTCCGACAAAAAACCTGTAGGACACGGACGCGATGGCGACTTCTGACATCACCATTGTTCTTGCATCCCGTTCGCCGCGTCGCCGCCAGCTGGTCGCCGACCTGGGTTTTGCTGTGCGTTTTGTCGACATCGATGTCGATGAGATTGTCCCCGAGGGTACAGCCCCTCGCGACATCCCTCTGCATCTGGCCAAGCTGAAATCTCAGGGTTACAGTGCACCGATTGCTGCCGACGAACTGCTGGTCACTGCCGACACCGTGGTGGTACATGGCGATACTGTGCTGGGCAAGCCGCATAGTGCCGACGAGGCCTTCAGCATGCTACGCATGCTCTCTGGCGACCGCCATCAGGTCTATACCGGTGTCTGTGTACGTGGCAGCGACAGGCAGGAGTGTTTTGTCGAACGCACCGATGTCTATTTCCGTCAACTCAGCGACGAGACGATAATGCACTACGTAAACCAGGGCACCTGCATGGACAAGGCCGGTGCATACGGAATCCAGGAATGGATAGGCATGGTGGGCGTCGAGCGTATCGATGGCTGCTACTACAATGTCGTAGGGCTACCGGTGGCCAAGCTCTATGAGACCATCACTCATCTTTAGTTCTCCTTTGTCGAGCAGTCTGCGGACGGTTTCTATCAGCATCTCCCTGTTGACATGGTGCAGTTGCTCCGCAATCTGCTTGATAGTCATCGGTTTTGTGGATAGTGCTTGAACAATCTGTCCTCCAATATCTTGTTTGTCGCCGGCCTTGCGCCGTTCGATGCAGATGTCGCATGCTCCGCACTCTTTGCCTCCCTTTTCACCAAAATAGTTCAAGAGCCATTGCGATCGGCATATTTGGCTGTTGCTGGCATAGTCTATGATGGCTTCGCGGCGACGTCTCTCCGACTCGCGCAGTTGGTGGTAGTTGTGGTCGCTGATGTGCAGGTCTTTGATGTCGATTCGTGGACAACAGAACACTATCTGCGGCTTCAGTGTCTTTGGCTGGTAATAGACTATGTTGAGACGGTTCAGCTCGAAGAGGATGTTGCACACCTGTGTCTCGCTCATCTCGCAGCGACGGGCTATCTGCTGTTCGCTGATGGGGGTGAAGTCGGTGAACAGCCCTCCGTACAGTCGCAGTATCATGGTCACCATGTCGCCTGCCTTCTTGTTGGACACCTGGAAACGGTACAGCTCTTCTTTGTCGATGGGGATGTAGAGCTTCGACTGCAGCTCGCTATGGTCGGGTAGGGCTATCAGCCCTTCGCGTTCCAGAAATTTCAGAGAGCTGAAGAACCGCCTGTAGCTCAGTCCGTAGGCAGTGCATATCTTCTCCATCTCGAAATCGAAACGGCTTTCGAGACCGGCACCCACAGGTATCTGGTAGTAGTTGCATACGGCACGGTAGACATTCTTTATATACGACAGCTCGGGATAGTCCTCTTCAAGCCAGTCCATCAGCTGTTCGTGGTCGTTCTCGCTGTCGAGCAACACGGCGTAGGCTCTCTTGCCGTCGCGTCCGGCACGTCCGGCCTCTTGGAAGTAGGCCTCCGGCGACTCGGGTAGGTCGACATGGATTACAAACCTCACGTCGGGTTTGTCAATACCCATGCCGAAGGCGTTGGTGGCCACCATTACGCCTCGGTGCGACGCCGTCCATGCTTTCTGGCTTGCGTCGCGTTCTTTGAGGGGTATGCCGGCATGGTAGGCAGAGGCGGCTATGTCGTTGTCGTTCAGTAGACGGGCAAGCTCTATGGTGCGGCGACGGTTGCGGACATAAACGATACCGCTGCCTCCCACGCTTTTGATTATGTGGAGCAGTGTGCTCTGCTTGTCGTCACACTTGCGTACTATGTACGACAGGTTCTCGCGGGCGAAGCTGCTTTGGAAAAGACGCTTGCCGGGACGGAACTGGAGCTGCTCCTCGATGTCGCGTACCACCTCGGGTGTCGCTGTGGCCGTCAGTGCTATGACTGGTATGTCGGGATGGTATTGGCGTACGGTGGCTATTTCCAGGTAGGGGGGGCGGAAATCGTAGCCCCACTGCGAGATGCAGTGTGCCTCGTCGACAGCCAGCAGACTCAGCGGCATCTGGCGGAGATGGCCTATGAAGGTCTGGCTCTTCAGCCGTTCGGGCGAGATGTAGAGTAGTTTAATCTTGCCGTAGACACAGTTGTTGAGCACGGCTTCTATCTCCTTCTGGTGCATGCCCGTATAGATGGCTGCTGCGGCTATATGCTTGGCTCGTAGCTGTAGCACCTGGTCTTTCATCAATGCTATAAGAGGCGACACCACGACAGTGATGCCCTTTTTGAGGAGTGCCGGCAGCTGGTAGCATACCGATTTGCCTCCTCCTGTTGGCAGCAGTGCCATGGTGTCGTGGCCTTCAAGAACCGACTCGATGATTTCTCGCTGCATCGGGCGGAAACTATCATGGCCCCAGTATTGTTTAAGAGTCTCTTCTAACATTCAATCAGATTAACACATTCCCACATTCCCACATTAACGTATTAACACATTCCCACATTAACGCATTAACACATTAACACATTCCCACATTAACGCATTAACACATTCCCACATTAACGCATTATCTCAACAGTGTCACCGTTCCTTTCTGTGTCATAAGGCGTTCCACCCCTTTGCGGCGGTATTTGGCTATGTATACATATACGCCCTGTTTGCATTCATGGCCCTGGTAGGTGCCGTCCCAGCCCACCTCGGGGTATTTGCTTGAGAACACTAGTGCACCGGCGCGGTCGAAGATGTTGAGCTCATAGTCAAGGATGTCGTTGGCAGTGGAGGCTGTGAAGATGTTGTTGGTCTCCATGCTGGGTGTGAAGGCATTGGGGAACCAGACGGCGAAGATGCCTACGGGGACGTAGAACGAGGTGTCGCGTGAACATCCAAGCTCGTTGCCGGTGACAAGTGAGACGAGGATTGAGTCTTCGCTGAGGTCGGTGAAGGTGTGGACGACGGTGCGGAATGTCGAGGTCTGTCCGTTGCCGAAGTTCCAGAGCGAGGTGGTTCCATATTCCGACACGTCGGAGAACTGCACCGAGGGGTTCTCGGAGTCGATGTAGTCGGGCGTGAGGCGAACGCTCAAAATCGGGTAGGGGAAGACCTCAATCTTGGCTGTCAGCGGCGTTGCGCTGCAGCCGTTGGTGCCGTGTCCGATGACGGTGTAGACGGTTGTCTCCTTGGGCGACACGACGACTTCGGGTGAGGTGCTCTGTACAGAGAGCTCGGGGTCGACGGGGTTGGACTGCCACTCGAAGTAGGCGGCACGGCCGGCAGTGAGCACCACGGTGTCGTCGGTGCAGATGCGTGTGCGGCTAGCCTTGAGGTCGGGCTTTACAAGGTAGAGGTTCACGCTGTCCCAGCTGACGCACTCGAAGGGGCTGGTGGCCTTGACATAGAAGCTCTGGTCTTGGTTGATGGTGGTCTGCAGCGTGTTG
>CACZUZ010000001.1 GCA_902784465.1 uncultured Bacteroidota bacterium | reverse complement strand
CTCCCAGGCTGCCCGTTGGCGGAGCGCCACCCGCTCCAATGTGAACTACGCCTGGAGTCTCACATCGACGGGCTACTCGTACAGCAACGGCCTCGCAGCCGCCGCGAATCGCTGCGCGCCCGCCTGTGCCATCTGCTGAGCATCCGGACAATCCCCGCCACCCACGGATGGCGGGGCAAGCTACTAGGCACCAAGGAAGGAGGGCGGAATGTCCGTACCCGAAGGCAAACGGGGTGAAAACCCGCCGCTTAACGCCGGCTTGCGGGCGAGGGAGCTGGCGGCATATACGGTGCATATCTGTACCAATCCGAAAAGCTTCCCGCCCCAATACCAGCAGGCCTTGACCGACCGCATCATCGAGGCCGCCGTTGACGTATGGGTATCCGTATGGACGGCCAACAACATCATGGTCGGCGATGATCCGAGGAAATGGATGGAGCGGAAGCGCCTGCAGTGGCGGGCAATCGGCGACTGCAATACCTTGCTCGCCCTAATCGGCCTGGCCGCCCCGGTTTTCCACCTGCGGGGCAGGCGTAAAAAATACTGGGGTCTCATGACCGTGGAAACAAGAAACCTCATCCGGCGCTGGGCGGACGCCGACCAGCGCCGATACGGCGGCCTCGAAGGGGACGCCAAGAAAGCCACTTAAAAACTACAGGGGACTAGGCTATAACCCAGACTGTCCGTTGGCGGAGCGCCAACCGCTCCAATGTGAACAACGCCTGGAATCTCACATCGACGGGCTACTCGAACAACAACAACAACGCAGCCAACGCGAATCGCTGCGCGCCCGACCGTGCAATAACTTCGGCCGCTCGCCCCGCACGTAGTGCGGGGACGCCGACTTAGATGGCACGGGGAGCCGAAATCCCCGCCCGCACGTGACATGCGGGCGAACAATTGCGGGCGATGCGGCCGGCCTTCGAGCCGGTGCCGCTATACACGTCCCGCCCAATTTGATATGAGCGAGTTTGATTTAGAGGAAATCATCGGATATGACGCCCTGGAGGCATCCATGGAGAAGTGCCGCCGGGGCGTGAGTTGGAAGGCCAGCGTGGCGAGCCCACTCTGAAACCTCCATTCCCCGCTGTCAGCGGCTACATGGGCAAGCCCTCGAACGTCAACAACGTCGAGACCTTCGCCAACGTCCCCGTCATCATCACCAAGGGCGCCGCATGGTTCAGCAGCATCGGAACTGAGAAATCGAAGGGCACCAAGGTCTTCGCTCTCGCAGGCCAGATTAACAACGTCGGCCTCATCGAAGTCCCCATGGGCATCACCCTCCGTGAGATTATATATGAGATTGGTGGTGGCATCAAGAACGGCCGTCAGTTCAAGGCCGTCCAGACCGGTGGTCCTTCCGGCGGCTGCCTCACCGCTAAGCACCTCGACACCGCTATCGACTACGACAGCCTCGTGGCTGCCGGCTCGATGATGGGTTCGGGCGGTATGGTTGTCATGGACGAGACCTCTTGCATGCCTGCCATCGCCAAGTTCTACCTCGAGTTCACCTGCGAGGAGAGCTGCGGTAAATGCTCGCCCTGCCGTATCGGCAACAAGCGCCTCTGCGAAATCCTCGAGAAGATTACCGACGGTCGCGGCACCATGGAAGACCTCCAGGAACTCCGCAACCTCGCTGCCGTCATCAAGGACACCGCTCTCTGCGGTCTCGGCCAGACCTCGCCGAACCCCGTACTCAGCACCCTCGACAACTTCTGGGATGAGTATGTGGAGCACGTCGTCGACAAGAAGTGCCGCGCCGGCGTCTGCAAGAAGCTCATGAGCTACGTCATCGACCGCGAGAAGTGCATCGGCTGCGGAAAGTGCGCCAAGGGTTGCCCCGTCGAGGCTATCTCCCGTACCGACTACACCGCTCCCGGCCACAAGCTGGCTTCCATGGTCATCGACAGCACCAAGTGCATCAAGTGCGGTGCCTGCATCAACAACTGTAAATTCGGTGCAATCTCCATTCAATAATTAATAATGTGTGAATGCTTGAATGTTTGAGTGCGTGAGTAAAATTGACTGCGCAAGCCACTCAAACAATCAAACAATCAAACAATCAAGAAATAACAAAGAAATGATTAATCTCACAATAGATAACAAACCGATTCAGGTTCCCGAAGGCACCACTATTCTCAAGGCTGCCCGCATGAACGGTATCGATATCCCCACCCTCTGCCATTTCGAGCTGGACGGGATGAATTTTGAAAACAAACCCGGCGGATGCCGTGTCTGTGTTGTCGAGGTCAAGGGTCGCCGCAACCTGGCTCCCGCCTGTGCCACCGACGTTATGGAAGGCATGGAAGTACTCACCCACAGCGCCCGTGTCATCAACGCCCGCAAAACCGTTGTTGAGCTCATCCTCAGCGACCACCCCAACGACTGCCTCCAGTGCGAGAAGAACGGCGACTGCGAACTGCAGAGCCTGACCAAACGCCTCGGCATCAAGGAGATCCCCTTCAAGGGCGAGACCTCTACCTACCGCAAAGACAGCACCCTCAGCGTCTACCGCGATATGGACAAGTGCGTCATGTGCCGCCGCTGCGAGACCATGTGCAACAAGTTCATGACCGCCGGCGCCCTGAGCGGCGTCAACCGCGGCTTCCAGGCCGTCGTTGCCCCCGCATTCGAGCAGAACCTCGGCGACAGCAGCTGCGTCAACTGCGGCCAGTGCGTCCAGGTTTGCCCCGTCGGAGCACTCACCCTTGTCGATGACATCGCCAAGGTTATGAATGCCATCGCCGACCCCACCAAGAAGGTTGTCGTCCAGACCGCTCCCGCCGTCCGCGTCGCCCTCGGTGAAGAGTTCGGCATGAAGCCCGGCGAGATCGTCACCGGCAAGATGGCTGCTGCCCTCCGCCGCCTCGGCTTCGACCAGGTGTACGACACCGACTGGAGCGCTGACCTCACCATCATGGAGGAAGGCACCGAACTCCTTGGCCGCCTGAAGAAAGCCCTCGCCGGCGAGCCTGTCAAGCTGCCTATGTTCACCAGCTGCTGCCCCGCATGGGTCACCTTCTACGAGAAGAACTTCCCCGACCTGCTCGAGTACCCCTCGACCGCCAAGTCGCCCCAGGGAATGTTCGGCGCCGTCGCCAAGAACTACCTGGCTCCCAAGCTGGGTGTCAAGCGCGAGGACCTCGTCGTAGTCTCCATCATGCCCTGCCTCGCCAAGAAGAGCGAACGCGCACGTGAGGAACTGGCCGTCAACGGCGACAGCGATGTCAACTACACCCTCAGCACCCGCGAGCTGGCTCACATGATACGCCAGTGCAACCTCGACCTCAACGACATGCCCGAAGAGGACTTCGACAGCCCGCTCGGCCAGTCTACAGGTGCCGCTGTCATCTTCGGTGCCACCGGTGGTGTCATGGAGGCTGCCCTCCGTACCGCCTACGAGGTGCATACCGGCAAGACCCTTCCAAAGATCGACTTCATGGAGACCCGTGGTTTCGACGGTGTCAAGGAAGCCACCATCGATTTCGACGGCTTCCCGCTGAAGATTGCCGTTGTCTACAGCCTCGGCAACGCCCGCAAGATGATGGAGCAGGTACGCCAGGGCAACCCCAACGGCTACCATTTCATCGAGGTTATGGCATGCCCCGGTGGCTGCATCGGCGGTGCCGGCCAGCCCTACCACCACGGCAACAGCGACATCATCCGCAAACGTATGGAGGCCATCTACCGCGAAGATGCCGGCAAGCCCATCCGCAAGAGCCACGAGAACCCCGAGATCCTTGCCATCTACAAGGAGTACTACGGCGAGCCTTGCGGCCACCTCAGCCACGAACAGCTCCATACCCACTACTTCGACAAATCCGACAAACTCGAAGCAACAAAGTAAATAATGGATAAACGGATTTTCGGATGTTCAGACGTTCAGATATAGAGCGCAAATATCCGAAAATCCGAAAGTCCTAAAATCCGAAAATCAAATAATTATGGCAAATATCAAGTTATCTGAAGATAAAGTCAACATCATCAAGGAGATCGCCAAATCCTTTGGTAACCGTGCCGGTGAGGTCATCAATGTCCTCCACCAGGTGCAGGGCAAGTTTGGCTACCTGCCCGCAGAGGTGCAGGAAGTCGTTGCCCACGAACTGAACATCCCCGTGTCGCGCGTTTACGGCATCGTCTCTTTCTACAGCTTCTTCACCATGGAGCCCAAGGGCGAGCATCCTATCGATGTCTGCCTTGGCACGGCCTGCTATGTGCGTGGTGCTGAGAAGGTTCTCGACGCTTTCGCCCGCGAGCTGAACGTCCAGATTGGCAAATGCACTGCCGATGGCAAATTCTCTCTTAACACCCTCCGTTGCGTCGGTGCTTGCGGCCTCGCCCCTGTCGCCATGATTGGCGAGAAGGTCTACGGCCGTCTGACCCCCGACCAGGTTCCCGCTATCATTGCCGAGTACAAATAATAGGGAATAAGAATCGGTTAATTCTCAAGCAGGAAGTTTTTAATGGTTGTCAGCCATGCTGACAGGACCATTAAAAGCTTCCTGTTTCCAATAAAAGAACCTCCAATGATATTATATTTCACCGGAACAGGGAACAGCCTCGCCGTGGCACAGAAAATAGCAGAGGCAACAGGCGACAGGACAATGGCAATGGCGGAAGCGGCTAAATGCGACCTTAGAGCAGAGAAAATCGTCGGCCTTGTCTATCCAAGCTATGACTTCAACACGCCACCGGCGGTGCGCGACCTCATACCTCAGCTGCAGCTGGGCATGGAGGCCTACCTCTTCATCGTCATCACTTGCGGCGCTCAGGTGGGCAACTCTATATGGACTGTACGCCGTCTCCTGAAACGACAAGGCATCGAAGTCGCCTACTGCCACAAAGTGCGAATGCCCGACAACAGCGCAACCATCTTCGGCCGAAATCCCAACGACCAGCTGTGGAAACTTGAGAAATATGCCCCGCGTCTTCAACACATCATCGGCGACATCAAGGCCCGCCGCCACGGCAACCACTTCGGCACTCCCAGCATAATAGGATGGCTGATGGGACTCCCCGCCATTGAACGTAAGATGTTCGGGGCCTTCCGTCCAGCAGTGAATAACGACCGCTGCATAGGTTGCGGCCTGTGCAAGAATACCTGTCCCATAGGTAACATCATCATCAACGACCATCAGAAGGCCGTGATTGGCGACCGCTGCACCTGCTGCCTCGGATGCCTACACGTATGCCCCCAGCAAGCAATCCTCGTCGCCAACAAACCCGTCGAAAAGGAACGCCAATACCGACATCCAGACATCAAAAACCTACAAAACAAGGACAAAAGCCAACAAAACGGAGCTGACAAAAGCAGCAAAGAGCCAAACGACAACATCTGGCGCAACTGTACAAACGAGGAACTGCTTGAGGTACTCGACGGCTGTCCCGAGATAATAGAGGAACTGAAAGCCACAGGCTACAACTCCATGATAAACGCCTACGATGCACTATTGCCCCGATTCAATATGGACAGGGGGACAGACCCTGTGACTAAAGAGGGTACCGAGGAGATTGATTTTTTCGGATGTTGGTACAGAATCGACGGCAGAGATTATAACCTGGCCGACGGACAAGGCTTCAAGAGCAAAGCCGAAGCCCAGCTGGCATCGGTCAAAGAAACCATGCACGAACTCCAAGGCAGAATTATAGCTGCTCGCTAATCACTATCCACCATTCTCTAATCACGGAACAACCATGTTCTTTGGAGAAATACTTTCTATCATCGTAGCCCTTTCGTGGACTGCCACGGCACTCTTTGCCGAGGTAGGTTCCAAGCGTATGGGCTCGTTGCCATTCAACGCTGTACGCATGGCTTTCTCGCTATGCTTTTTGGCACTGACTCTGTGGCTGACCATGGGAGTACCCTGGCCACGCTTTGCCGACACAAGCACATGTCTATGGCTACTGCTTTCGGGCGTGGTGGGTTATGTAGTTGGAGACTACTGTCTTATGCAGGGCTACATCATCATAGGTTCGCGCTTCGGACAACTCTTCATGACCCTTTCGGCACCCACCGCAGCCATCCTCGGCCGCCTCTTCATAGGTGAGCAGATGGGAGGACTGGCGATAGCGGGCATGTTCATCACCCTGGCGGGAATTGCCACATCCGTACTGTCGAAACAAGACAGCGAACACCATTCTTCCATACGGCTAAAACTCCCTGCCAGAGGTGTGATGTTTGCCGCCATGGCAGGTATATGCCAGGGCGCGGGTTTGGTTTTGAGCAAGATAGGCCTGGAACATTACGATGCCGCACTCATTGCCAACAACGTTGACATCGACGCCGTTGCCGACGGTGCTGTTCTGCCAATCCCTCTGGGTGTCACCATTCCCTTTGCATCTACAATGATACGCGGCACGATGGGGTTTGCAGGCTTTATGCTGCTCCTGTTGCTTTCTAAGAACGGTGCTCAAAAACTGCGCGACGCTGTTGGTGACCGCAAAGCAGTATTGTGCGCCCTCAGCTCTATGCTTTTCGGGCCTTTCCTCGGGGTCAGCCTGTCGCTTATGGCTACGCAGTACACCTCAACAGGTATCGCTCAAACGCTCTTCTCGCTGACGCCTGTCCTCATCATCGCGCCTGCCGCAATGCTGTTCCACCAGAAAGTCACCCCCCGCGAGGTCCTCGGTGCCATTATCAGCGTCACGGGTGTCTGCCTGTTCTTCATCTAAACGACTCATTCTCTGCCTGAAGCAGAAGAAAAAATCATTGTCTAGATAGCCAGATGCCAAAGAAATGATCATAGACTATCAGACCTCGCTCATCCCTATAAAGGTATTCATTCTCAAGCAATGAACTGATGGCACGAGTGGCACTGCTGCCCGACGATTGAAGCGATATACTTGAATATCTCGCCCAAGGCCTGCTCTGTCTGGGATGGCGCGAAATCTATGGATATGATGGGTTTTCCTGTCATTTCATCCAACGTGATTATGGGTCGGATGGAAGACATGATGGATTAATCCGGTTTTACCCATCTTTCTTGGAGAAAAAAGAGTGATATTCCAACCATTTTCAAGATGCTGGAGTATCTTTTCTGTTTCGTTTTTACGGTCACAAAAATACTCAGGTCCCGAATAACCTATTGTAACAAAGGGATTTTTTACCATTACTATCAATTATAATAATACACATTATGCGAAACGCATAATGTGTATTATTATTGTGGATTATTGCAACTTTTTCACACACCAACCATTTTCGCGGATAAATCCATCCACCATCATGATGCCGAATTAGGTTTGTGCATTTTTGCCATTTCGCCAAATAATCGTAATTTTGCAGCGATTATTGAGTTTTGGACACCGCCATAACTCAAACAAAACGTGACAAATACATATTTGTATTATAGAAACGTGGATAACGGAACCAACAGAAGACCATTTATCGCCTTTGCCCCGTTGCAGGGCTATACCGATGCCGTCTACCGTCGGGCACACTGGAATTGTGTCGGCGGCGTTGACGAGTACTACACTCCTTTTGTGAGGATTGAAAAAGGCGAGGCGCGACACAAAGAGCTGCGCGACACCGACCCAACACGCAACGATGGCGTACCCACTGTGCCACAGGTGATAGCACGCGACAGGGAAGAATTCGCCCGTCTGTGCGACACCCTGCAACAGCAAGGCTGGACACGTATCGACCTCAACATGGGATGCCCCTTCCAGATGCAGGTGAATGCCGGTCGCGGCAGCGGATTGTTGCAGCATCCCGAACGTGTAGAGGCAATTGTCGGCGAGATGCAATGCCGCACAGACGTTGCATTTTCCATCAAGATGCGACTCGGACAGGAGAACCCCGACGAGGGACTACGGCTGTTGCCAATCTTCAACGACGTGAACCTGCTGCACATAACTCTGCATCCACGACTAGGGAGACAGCAGTATAAAGGGGTCGTCGACATCGAAGCATTCATTCATTTTGTAGAGGAATGCCGACAGCCCATGCTCTACAATGGAGACATTACCGGAATCGAGAACGGGAAACTGAGAATTGCCTATCACGATGAGGTAATCGCACTACCCGCAAAGGTCAAAGGGCTCATGATTGGACGCGGCCTATTGGCAAGACCCTGGATGCTAAGCGACAAGGAGCCGATGGAAGTGCTGAGAGAGATGCACTCGGCAGTCTTCAACCATGCCATGAAGAACCTGTGCGGCGACAGCCAGATATTGGCACGGCTACACGCCTTCTGGGAGTACGCCGACATCGACCGCAAACTGAAGAAAGCCATCCTTAAAGCCACCACCCTCCCCCGCTACCGCGAGACAGCGAGTCCCCTTTTGCACCCTGCCGGCGATTGACAGCAAGAAAAAAAACCAGTCCGTTCTTCTACAGTTGCGGAATATAACCGACCTCACGGTAAAAACTGCTCCTGTTCAAGTCGACCAATATCCTCCCAAACTCATAGGGAAGCCGTTTCCACACCTCGTCGACAATCCACTTGGGTATCTCCTTGTAGTAAGCCTCAGCGATGCCGTAGGCGATGCATGTCAGCGTGTCGCTGTCGCTACCTAACGAGACCCCGAGCCTTATGCAGTTCTCGAAATCCGTGCTTTCAAGGAATGCCGTTATCGCCTGCGGCACAGTCCCCTGGCATGACTCATCGAAAGAGTATCCAGGTCTTATCTCATCACAGCTGCGGGAGAGGTCATATCCGAACCTTGTCTCAATGTAGCGTTTGATTTCATCCTTTGACTTCTCGTTCCTCGCCATAAAGATTGCAGCCGAAGTTGCCTGCGCTCCCTTTATGCCCTCAGGGTGGTTATGAGTGACAGATGCCTGAATCTCAGCAACGCGCTCCGTCTCCTCCAGAGAGTCAAACATCCGGATAAGATTGTCGAAAAAACGGGGTGTACGCCCGTGTACGGATTGAGCGACAACGGACCAAACCTGAACAAGGGCTTCGAGCTTGCAGGCATACCGCGACACCGCGACATCAGCCACACCTTCGGCTCGATACTCAAGAGCGTATACGACGATGCCACGGACTTCAAGGAACTCGTGGAGCAGATAGGGAAGGCGAGGAAGTGGGCGCTGACGGACTACGCCGTGCTGATGCCGCCGAACATGAGGTCTCTGGCGAGATACATGAACGTGTACGACTGGATAGAATGGGCGGGGAATATCCTGAACGTATACGGCATGCTCAAGAAGGACGAAAAGCTAATTGTCGGGTTCGTACCACGGCATGCGAGCCTGGTGGACGAACTGCTTGAGGTGAAGGACTGCATGGAAAGCGTCATGGAGACATGCAAGAGGCGCGGACTCTCTACAGAAACTGCGGACACATGCCGCGAAATCATTAAAAGAAAGCTTGTTGTCTCCGGCAACCAGAGGATGATAGAACTCGGAAAAAAGATGCTTGCCTATTTCGACACGGAAATGAAAATTCTCAAGCCTATTGACAAAAGCCACGTAATATCGTCTGACATCATAGAATCTTTGTTCGGCTACTACAAGGGGAGAAAGTCGCCCGATAAGCAGGCCGGAATAACTTGTTCCGCACTTGTCATCCCCTTGAGAACCGTGATTGGCACCCAGGACAGTCAACTGGACGACAAAATCATGGACAACTTCCCAACAGAAACGGTGAACACTGTTGCTCGTTGGAGAAAAGAAACCATCGGTGAATCCAATCTGTCGTTAAGATTAACAACCTTTAGAAAAACCGGATAACAAATTATACACCCTATATAATAAACCTCCATCAGAGATTAGTAAGGTGAAATCAGGTAAGAGGTGTAGTCGAGATGATTGGAATAAAGCTAAGATTCGATGGGATTATTCTTCTACTTCTGAATGGTTTGATGTCTTATGGCAATTTCCTTCATTCTTTTTTGATCAAATGATATTGTTATTTCCGATTTGTTTATTGGCTTAATATTGTATGTTTTATTGACCCATACAATAATGGGAATACGGCTCAGGCTATCACTAAACGATAGCCATTCAAAATAATTACGACAAAAATAGGTATAATTGGTCTTATCCAATTCCTTGTTGGAAAAATCATTGATATTGACCACCCAAGAATCTGTATCATTATTCATCGTTATTAGACATTGATTTCCTCTTGTCCCCTTGTGTCTACAGATGGCGCAGTTTTGAATCTTTACTCCGTGTCTAGCCGCTGCTTTTATCCCGGAATCAAACAATGACACTTCTTTAGGCACATCATTTTCTATCACGAATATTTCCATCATTGAATCCGAAGCATGTTCGTTGAGATTGTGGCATGACAAGACTGTATCATCAACTCTCCCATGTATTATTCCGTTCACATCTTGATAGACACAGAAACGTCTAACATTGTGTTCTATCTGCTTCTTTAGTTCATAACCGAATATCGAAATGTCCATAGTCGTTTGTAGATTCCCCACATTTCCTGTTCTTTTGACCCTGCAATCCAAAAATGTTTGCGGCCAGTGCAGATTGTCATCATCCACTTTCAACTCCACAATGGGAATGCCTGATTTCTGTTTATCTTCATCGCACGGATGTTTGTAGCATATTTCCAAGAATGTTGGTACGATGTCTTGATTATTTGAGTTGGTCAGCAACAGGTCAGCTCGATAGTTTCCATACACTCCCTCAATCTCGCAGGTGTCGTACTTTTCTTTCAAATCTACAGTTTCAAAAAAAAAACCATTTTCGCACTTCTTTGTGTCGTTACCTCTCAGTTTGCACTCCGAAACTTTATCGCAGAACCGTTCTACAATGTATGAAACATAAAAATGCGGTTGCTTATGCCACTGTTCGTAGACATATTGCTTCCACAGCTTGTGTATGTAGCTTTCGTAGCTACAGGTATCGGTCTTGTGCCGAAAATGATGGGCGTTCTTCTTTCCTAAAGCCGGAGTCAATTCACATCCACAGGAAACACATTTGTATCCGTTGTAACGGTTTGACTCGTTGACGTCCGAAACAGATACCAGCCTTTCTTCATCATTCAAGGCATACCTATAGAAACTATCACTGGCAATCATTTATCTTCAATTTGTTGAAATACACACGGTATTATTTCAGTTTTTCTACAAAACGGTAGTCATACGACGTTCCCCATTGAACCTGGTACGTATCACCTGTTCCGGTATCAATCATTATAAACGTGTACATGTTCTTGGTCGGATACAACTCAAACCTGCCATCCCATCCATCTATTTCCAAAACAACTCCAATAAAATTAATGCTGACTACAGATGGATCAACATCCTTCATGCGATACTGAACCTGCCAAACCCTTCCTGTTCTTGAGTCAAGTTTTAAAAGATTATAGGTGTTCTCTGTCTGATACATCTTGTATCTCGGCTTGTCAATGTTGTTGTATATCCCATCAAGATAAAGTTTGTTCAATGAATCCGACTTATGTAATTCCCTACGCAACTCCTTAACTTCACGCAAGAGGGAATCTATGGAAACTTTAGTCTGCGCCTGAATTGCTATTGGCGCAACAAAGCACATGAATAAAACAATTTTTTTCATTTGTTTTCAGTTTTAGATGTTCAATAATTATCTTTCATTCAATATTATCATCGTTTTCTAGTTTTGCGTTACACTTCGGACAGCACCCCAACGATTCTGCATCATATTGACCTCCGCATTCGCACACAGGCAACGATACCCATCCTCCGCTAAAGTCAACATTCAATGGCTTACCACATCGATTGCAGTAGAGAATAGCGTGGCCATCGATTCCCACACCGTACTCGCGGGTGAAGACGTGTCCACAATTATGACAGCGTATCTTAGTTGTTACTCCCATTTGTTAATTAATCTTTACTATTATTATCTTGTTGTTTTCGGGTGCAAAAATAACATATCAACGTGCAATCTATTTGCGTGTTTTTTATTTGTCAAGTTTGGGATTTGTCATATAGGTTTGTCCAGGCGAATGGCTTGGTTTGGTGCGTAGGAGTATTCCGTCGGCTACCAAATCGGGGATGACAAAATTAAGCAAGTAATCCGGACTCTTTCTCAGAAGCGTTGCTAATTCATCAATAGAATGATCTACAATACATACTTCAATGATGCACTCCCGCAACTGTTCTTTGGACATTCTCGGCTTGACTTTCTTCTTAACTATTCTGTCGACGATTCGCTTATTTTCAGCCAAATGGTCAGTATCAACATTATGGTCGGAAGTTCCAATATTAGTTCCAATATTAACCCCGATAGTTGTATTGTCTATCAGCTTATTAACATCAGTATTAGTTGCAACATTAGTTCCAATATTAGTTCCAATATTATCACGCCAAATGGTGGTGATAAACTCGGCGCTCAAGTCTATTTCTGGAGCCAGGAGACGGGCTTTTTGCATCCGTCGGATGTTTTCTGTTATGCCAGTACCGTATTTTTCAATATAGCCCATCTGGTACATCACTTCCGCCAAGTAGGGGTTGTGCGGGTAGGAACCGTGTTCTTTCATCAAGTCGGCCTTAGTCAACTCGACGGGGAGAGTACCTGGGTTGCGTACAACTATACGGTTACGAAAGACAGAAACCTGCACACTTCCAGTGCTGTTATAGTCTCGATGCACGACGGAATTCACGATGGTCTCGAAAATAACCGAACGGGGAATCTCATACTCTATTTCTGTCTGCACTTCCTTGTCACGCCTCCCATAACGAAACGACAGTTTCGACATCACCCAACTCGTCGCTTGACTTATCTGCTCAGCCACACCGCCTTCAAAAGTCTTATAGTCTTCTATGGGCTTTACTGTCTCTGTTCCAAGAAACCAAGCACATTTCACCACTGCTGTAGGGAAGAAATATTGCGGGTCGTTGGCAAACATGAGCAAAGCACCATTGCAAGGCCTGCCTTGTCGCATCAACCGCAAATGTTTAAGCACCGTCTCTGAATCGGTGTCCTCAGACAAAGGGAATCCACGTTTTTGCCTTGATTGGTGTAAGAAATCTTTAATCTTACGTGCATCGATGTCATCCATAGATGCATCTTCGTGGGTCATCTCGTCAAAGCTCAAAGCTTGAATAACTCCCTTGTATTTCAGATATGCATAAAGCGATTGCTTTACCAACGACACAAGCACTGACGGATTGGAAAAAACACGATAAGAGAGTTCATTCTGCACTTTGCGAAAGAAAAGTTCCTCCTGTTCTTCACGTTTTTGGTCGTCCAAATCTTTGATAAAAGCCACCCGATAAGCATTACTTTCGCCAGCGGCCTGATATTCCTTTTCTGTCGGTGAATTATCTCCAGGTGCTGCATTGCCGTATGTCTTTCCCACCAACAAAAGATATACTTGGCAAGAAGAAGCCTCATCCAGATAAAGCTGACGAGGATTAATATTTTGAGCCGCAATCTGCTCAAAAATGAACGGCTCAAAATACTGTCCCATCAGCTCGTCATTACGAATAAAGTCAAAAACAAGTTTCCGCTCTTTTGCAAATTCTGATTGAACACTGCTTATAAATACCTTATACTTTGACATGAAAAACTTATAATTCTGTTTGTAAGATGCTTTTATTGAAGATTGCAAAAATACATATTTTTTTAAAAAATAACAAAATAATTATTTTTCGATATCAATTAATGCCTGATATGCTTTTTCTTGTTCTGCCACGCGGTTATATATTTTCTACTTAATATTGTCTGGGGAAAGGACAAGAAGATCTTTGCCGAATGAACATAGTTCACGACGGAGTTCATAATTTTCTACACACTGGATGGTAAAAAAGGCCCCTCCTTTGAGCGTTGGGTACTATTGACGCAAGTCCTTTTCCCTCTCTCCTCTGAATGGAGTTTGAGATTCGTGAATGGGTTTCGTGAAAACATAGTCTTTGGAATAATCGCTTACCCAAAAGAGTATTGTCTGCAGTGGAAGTTCTTCGTAAAGAGTAACACCTATTATATCTTCAAAACGCTCTTTTAACTCGCTGTCGTATTCAATATAGCGATGTGTTGGCAGAGGAATAACACAATCTATACGATCGAGGGCCAACGTTAGTATTTTGCGCGTTTCCTCAGCAGCAGCTTTTAGATACCAACGGCGATTGTATTCTTTGAGAAGGTAAGGGTGAACTATTACGGTACGGTCAACTGCCGTGGAATCAAACTTATGGAAATGTAACTCCAAAACCCGTCTCTGAGAAATAAACGTGAACAACTCACCAAGAAGATTGGAATTTTCCAGTGGGTTCTTGGTAAAAGATATTATCTGGCGTTTTGGCTTAATATTAAGTCCTACACGTAATTTCTCCAAGCCTCCAATATTTCCTCTCTCGTTTTCGTTTGCAAAAGTACAATTACCCCGCGCAACTTATCTGCGCGACTCCATAATTACATATCTTCCATTGTCAATCCTATCTGGCGGATTTCATATTTTGCCAACTTTTTGATGATGGTGGACACTTTACCGGCCAGCTCCGAAGAATTGAGTTTCTTTCGTTGACGCTTGACCTCGGCCACTACCGCCTTCTTGTCAATCTCATTGATGGCTATCATGTCTATCTCGTTTACACCCTTCCGGTCCCAATAGTTGCCCACTAGCGTCACACGCTCTTCTTCCATCCATTTCTGACGGAAATACTGCTCGAGCACAAGTCCCGAATATTGCTCATAGTCCCGCTCGACGATTTCGAGCAGCAGGTCGTTGCGTTCCATCTCAACAAGCGCCTGGTTGCGCAGGATGAAGCGGAACCAAAAGCGCAGGAAACAGTCGTCGAGTTGCCAGCGTGAGTTGCGCCCGCCTGGCTTGCTGAACATCGGCTGACGATGGTGGATGTAGCTGTACTCCACCTCCAGGTTGTCGAGATAGGCTCCCGTGTTCTTGCCGATGGCTCCGTCAATCTCACTCTGCGTGGTAAGCCCCGAAGCTATCAGCTGGAGAATACTCAGGTAGTTGGTATAGTCTTTGCCGAACTCCGACATGATGAGTTCTGTGCCTTCGGAGAGATAGGGTGAACCCGCCTGAGTAACCCAGCGGAGCATCTTGGCTTTTGTGACGGCTTTTGCGTCCATCAGCCAGGCAACGTATTTGGCCACACCACCGGTAAGCATATAGAGACAGAGTAAATCCTCGGAGGTATACTTGGGGTTGTGGTCGTGCAGTACCTCCTTGAGCACACTTATGCGGAAGGGCTGCATGTTGATGCGGCAATCCTGCCGTCCATAGAGCGGCTCGTCCTCATTGTCGAAAATCTTGTGCATCATACTATAGATACTTCCGCAAGCCACCATATTAACTTTCACCTTCTCGTGGTTTTTGTCCCAAATGTCCTGAATGTGGCTGGGAATCGCGGGATTGACTTTGATGAAATTCTGGAATTCGTCAAAAATCAGGGTGAAATGATTCTGCTGGCCATAACGCATCAACAGTTCAAAGAACTGGGCAAATGTCTCCAACCGACCGAAAATCTGAAGTCCCAGTGCCTGCTCGGCAGCCTCCTGAAACTTGCCTGTCAGTACACGCTCGTTGTCTTTCGAAACATAGAGGTAGAGGAGCGGCTGATTGCCCTCTTCGGCACTCTTCCTCAGCATGGTGGTTTTGCCGATTCGACGTCGTCCTATGACTACCGACAATCGACCCCGTTCTGTTGTCTGATTCCAATTTGTATTGAGTATATTCAACTCTTTATCCCTGTCGTAGAATCTCATATAACGTCGATTAATTTAATGTGCATTAAGTTAATTTCGATTGCAAAATTACAACTTTTTTCTCATTATGCAAAATAAATTATGAAAAATGCATAATGCGTTTTACATAATTACTGTTGGCAACAGCATTTCATTGATCTGACTTTCCCTGAGATACAATCTCCGATGCCGGGCAGCGCCGCTCGTGGTACTCCCGCGCTGTCGCAATCTTGTCTGTCTCGTCGAAAACATACCTGTCTGTCTCGACTTCCTTCCACTCGTAACATCCAAGTTCTTCATTGTACACTTGTCGTGTCCTTGTTCTGTGTCTCATTTATTCTTTCGGTATTGCTCCCAAAAGTGTCAACTTTTTTCAGGTTAAGACAATATATTATACAGCCAAATTATCTGATATTTAGCATCTTTTAAAAAAAAATCATGCGATAATCCATTGATTTGTGCATATTTACAAAGTGAGCCATATCTTAAAAGGCATTGGTATTGAAATTTTTGCGTATATTTGCAGATTAATTCGGTCTATTGTATCCGAGATGCTGTAAAACAATAAAAAACATAGAAATGGCAGAACTGAAGACAGGAGATAGGGTTTCCCTCGTGGGTAGGATCCAAGACCCAGTGGGTCGTGGACAGAGCGTCACCATCAAGAAAGAACTGGGTCGCGGTGGACAAGGTATCGTTTATCTTGTCAACTTCGACGGTAAAGATATGGCTTTGAAGTGGTATCTCAACGCCCCCGACAACTATTTTTATCCCAATCTCAACAACAACATTCTCAACGGAGCTCCGAGCGATGCATTCCTCTGGCCAAAAGCTCTTACCGAGCGTCAGAACGGTAGCTATGGTTATGTGATGGATCTCCGACCGAAAAACTACTTCGAGTTCGGCAACTTCCTAATGGCTAAAGCTAAATTCAAGAGTTTCAACGCGATGCTGGCTGCCGCTATGAAAATCTGCAACGGGTTCATGATGCTCCACCGTTTCGGTTACAGCTATCAGGACCTCAACGACGGAAACTTCTTCATCGACCCACAAACGGGCGATGTACTCATCTGCGACAATGACAACGTGATGCCGCAGGGTGAGAAGTCGGGCATCATGGGTAAAGCCCGCTATATGGCTCCCGAAGTGGTGGCTGGCGGTATTCCCGACAAGTACAGCGACCGTTACTCCCTCTCCGTCATTCTCTTCATGCTCTTCTATGCCAATCATCCGCTCGAAGGTGCAAAGGTGGTTGCATGCCCCTGTATGACGGAAGCCTACGAGAAGAAGTTCTACGGTAGCGAAGCTGTCTTCATCTACAACCCCAACGACAAAAGCAATCTTCCCGTCCGCGGTATCCACCAGAACGTAATCCGCCGCTGGCCGGCATTGCCCGCCGTTCTACGCGACACTTTCACACGCGAGTTCAGCGAGGAGATGCTCCGCAATCCGCAGAAGCGAATGATTGAGCAGAACTGGGAGAAACTTATCGCCACCCTTCGCGACAGCCTCGTTATCTGTCCCCATTGCCACGAAGAGACTTTCATTGAGGAGGGAAAGAACACATGCATGGATTGCGGCAAACCCATAGATACCTCCCTTCAGTTAAAACTCGGTGCGAGAAACCTCTACCTCACCGACGGTACTAAACTATACATCGACCACGACAACACCGCCGACGTGCAGGTGCTGAGTGACCCCAAAGCAGGACTTCTCCTGTTGAAGAACCTCTCATCCGGTACTTGGGCGGCAGAAACACCAAGCGGAAAACTGAAAACCGTTGTTCCTGGTGATGTAATGCCCGTAAAGGCTGGTATCAAAATTTCGTTCAACCAGAACACCAAAGGTGAAATAATAAACGCATAAATACTCAATACTATGTCACTTTTAGACGAAACCGTAGAAATCCCGCGTCGCACAATGACGCTGTTCTTCGTAATCGACACTTCCGGCAGTATGGCTGGAAGTAAGATTGGTGCTGTAAACGATGCCGTTGTCAACGTTCTCCCCATGCTGGAGGAGATTTCGGCAGAAAACCCCGACGCAGAAATCAAGGTGGCCGCTTTGGAGTTCTCAACCACTTGCAGTTGGCTCTACAGCGAACCCAAACCCGCCAACGAGTTCGTGTGGCAGGATGTGCAGGCTAATGCTCTCACTTCGATGGGTGCCGCTTGTAAAGAGTTAGCAAGCAAATTGTCGCGTAGTGGCTTTATGAAGTCGGCCAGCGGCTCCTTCGCCCCAGCCATCATCCTCCTCTCCGACGGTGCTCCCACCGACGACTTCGAGTCGGGTCTCGCAACGTTGAAGCAGAACAACTGGTTCAAAGCTGCCATCAAGGTGGCCATTGCCATCGGTGACGATGCCGACAAGGATGTGCTTACAAAATTCACTGGCACCAATGAGGCTGTCTTCACTGTCCACAACATCGATGCTCTCAAACAGATTATCCGTGTAGTCGCTGTCACCTCCTCACAAATTGGCAGCAAGAGCAGCACTGCTGGCGACACCACTAAGCAGGAACAGGTAATAGCCGAAGTTAAATCGGCAGTTGATAACATTGGCGGTGCCGAAGTGGCTTCCGCCCCAGCCACAACTGCATCTTATGACGACTGGGATTAATCTGTGCTGTTTTGACCGCCGTTGTCAAGGAGAAAGCCACAAGGCTACCGACAAACCTTGTCAGGATTTTTCTTTCAGCAAGCAGTCATCATCTCACACCATAGCCATCATCAGCGATGGTCATGGAGGCACTCGCTATTTTCGTAGCGATGTGGGGTCTCGTCTATTGTGTGAAGTAACCGAACGGTGTCTTTCCGAGTTTGTCGAGGGAATACCTTCGATGACCTTTTCGGACAAGCCCTATACAACTGTTGGTATTGGAGAATCTATGCCGGCCGTCTTGCAGCAGCTGTTTGGCGCCATCGTGGTTGGTTGGCGTAAGGCTGTAATGGAACACGCCGACCATCATCCGCTCACCGAGACGGAGCAGGCAATTGCATCCCCACAGAATGAACACGAATGGGAGAAGACATACGGCTGCACCCTTATAGCAGCCCTTCGTACTCCAACCTTCTGGCTGGCATTCCAAGTGGGTGACGGCAAATGCGTCGCCCTCCAAGCCGATGGAACGCCCTTCGAGCCTATTCCTTGGGACGACCGTTGCTTCCTCAACAAGACCACCTCCATTTGCGACACCGATGCTCTCTCTTGTTTCCGTTGCTGTTATGGCGGTATCGACACCGCTCCTGTTGCCATCTTCTTGGGCAGCGACGGCATCGATGACTCTTTCGGCGAGGAGGAGAACCTCTACAATTTCTATATCCAGTTGGCAAAGGGTTTTTCGAAAGATGGTCATGAAGCCACCGTTTCTGACTTGGAACGCACATTGCCGATATTGAGTCTTAGAGGTAGTCAGGATGATATGTCTGTTGCTGGCATCTATGATGCACGTTGCCTGAACTTGATGCCACAACTGCTTAAGTGGCAAGTGAACAGAATTGAGTCAAAAATTACTGCAGTGTCCGCAAAGATAGCCCAAATATGGCATATCATCGTCAAGGGACTCTTTAACACTACCGATAGGGAGATGGCATACATTGACCTGTCTAGATTAGTAAAAGAAAAGAACGAATTGAAAAGAAGACAAAATATAATAATAAATTCATAAAATATGTATAATATTCAATTTTTTGAAAAAATTACCATTGTTTATTTTCGTTAATATGTAATAAATTCATAAAATATGTATAACATTCAATTTTTTGAAAAAATAACCATTGTTTATTTTCGTTAATATGTAATAAATTCAAAAAAATGAAAATAAAGTAAGTTATATTTTCAAAAATAAACAAGTAAACGCATTGAGGAATGGGGAATTGCATTACCCTTTGGCGTAATCACCGCCAGCTATCTGGAGGAACTGAGAGAAGAAAGAAAAGAAAGGAGAATAAAATGGCAAACTATATAGAAAAGGGCAAATCACTTCTGAAAAATAAGGAATACCTCAAGGCGATTGAGTTTTTTCAAGCCGCAATTGAAAGTGAAGAAACGCCGAAGGATGCTTATTTGGGGCTTGCAGAGGTTTATTTTTCTCTTCAAAAGGACAATCGAGGTAGAGAAGCTCTGTTTAAGGCTCTAGCCTTGGACCCTTATGACGAACAAGGGCTAAAGATGGTCCAACAAAGGTGTCTTCGAAAAGAAAACGATAGCGTTCCCAGCATAGAAATGTTACCACCTAAACCGCCCCAAAATGCATCAACCAATATACACTATTCAGTAATACCACCAAGTGTTAATGGCACCCCTTATTATGCAATTAATTTTTCAGATGGTAATATTATCTATCTAAAGAAAGGGTCGGATGGTTTTTCTGTGGTTCAACCTGGTAGCCTTTGGGATGGTTTTAAAAAGCCTATAGGAAGTCTGAATATTCCTGGATATATTATTGTTGATGGTGAAAAAAAACCAGTTACAGAAATTGGGCCAAGCGCTTTTGCTTGGTGTGGTATTTCGAAGATCATAATTCCCAATACCATTATTGAGATAGCTTCTCGTGCGTTTGCAAATTGTAATTTAAGTAGTATGGTTTTTCCAGACTCGCTTACGAGAATAGGATTCCGTGCATTTGAAAATAATAGAGAAATAAAAGAAATATATATTCCCAATAATGTAACCACAATTGAAGATTTTGCCTTTTCGGGTTGTGTTAAACTAGAAAAAGTACATTTGTCTGAAAGGATGGATGGTTTTGGATTCAAATCATTTGAAAAAACATCCATTTCTTGTATTGACATTCCAGTCTCAATAAGGGAAATATCATGTAGTGCTCTCCCTGCAAACAGAATTATAAAAATCATACTTCATGGAGCGCCGCCCGCAATAGGTAAGACTAGTATTGAACGGTTTTGGTGTGAAAAAACGATCGCATACGTCCCGAAGGCATTCTTGCAGCAATATAAATACACTCGTTTTTGGCAAGAAATGAAGCTGATACCATATTAAGATTATACAAACTTGAAAAGTAAATGATATGTCAAATGATTTTACAAAGAATCGTTATATTGCCTTCTTGGATATTATGGGCATGAAAAAACTTTTGGAAACAGAAGGTCTAGCTGTAATACATTCCTTGTATTCTGAGATTGATGACATTTCAAAAGTATTTAGTGGACACTATTTAATTATCAACTACTATTCTGATTCAATTATGGCAGCAACCATTGATGACTCCATTGATAGTTATCAATCATTGGTATTGTTTTGTGCTCGGATGGAGTCTTATTGTATCAAGAAAGGGTATGCCGTAAACGGGGCCTTATCTTTCGGATGCGTAACTGTTGATGTGGAAAGAAACATATGGCTGGGAGAACCATTAGCATGGGTATATGAACTACAGAATAAGCTGTTTTTTTATGGTGTTGTATTAGATAATAAGGCTTATGAAAAAGCAAAGGAATTTATTCTGCCAATTGCGGTCAATTTAACAATTCCAGATTTGGTAACCGAGATGATTGTGCCTCTCCAAAAAGAAGGGTGGGTGGAATTACCATGTGTGAATTGGTTTGAGTTTATTGGTGACAAAATAGGACGAGATAATCCATACCAAGATCAAATATCACCAATGAGGAAGTATGTAAGGAACCTATATGAGAAATATAAGGATGCTGGAGGGGGTTATTATTACATATCAAACACGGAGATGGTATTGAAGCATTGGTATGATTTTTTAGGTAAAAAGAATGGATCAACTGAATGGGGGAAATTAATTCTTGAGGATTATGTGACAGGTAAATTCTACAAAAGAGAATAAGATTAAGGTCGGTCGTTCAATAAAAGAAGAGAAAGGAAAAACATGATGTTTGATAAACTATTCAAGAAAGACAAGGAGTCCACTAAAACTACAGAGACAAAATCTGTCTCTACGATGGATTATTATACTGAGGGGGAAGCCCAGCTCAATGCCGGTCATTACACTCAGGCAATGGAGTATTTCCAGGCGGCTATTGCAGAACATCCCGAGAGAGAGAATGCCTATCTGAAGTTGGCTGAAGTTTACCTTAAAATGGGGAAATCGGAAACAGCAAAGAAAACCCTTTTCACTTTGCTTTCAATAAACCCAAATAACAGCAATGCCTTATCAAAAATCAGCGCTTTGTTAGATGTCACTCATCACGATGATTTGAAAATGTCATCAAAAAAGACTACTTCAAATGATGCCATCAACCTTACGATTCCAACGCTACCTAAAAAATCCACGCCATCATTAAATGAAATGTCAGGGTCAATACAGGCAGATGCGTTCACCTTATCACCACCTAAAAATAATGGGAAAAATATTGGAGAATAGATTTCCCAGATGGAGGCAGAATGTATGTCAACAAATGGACAAGTCAGTGTTCAATTGTCGCTCCAGGAGTAGAAATATCATACTATCGGAATCAAAGAATAGAAACACCATCGTGGAATGGATTTGTCAAACCGACATGCAAAAAGCTGGTTATTCCAGACAAAATAGAGATAGAAGGAAAGGTATATAAAACAACACTATTAGACCGATACTGTTTCTATGGGTGCTCTTCTATAAGTGAAATAATATTACCTAACGGTTTGTTGAAAATAGATTACCTTGCTCTAACAGGCACTCATATTCAAATCATAGAAATACCAGAAACTGTTTTCAAAATGGCGTCTGACTCGTTTCCGTCAACACTTAATACTATAAAACTTCGTGGAAATCCACCAAAAATAGATGTGATAAATGGCTCTGTCCATTTTGCTTCATATGTAATGATTCCTCGTGGTAAAAAGGAACTATATGAAAATGCACCATATTGGCAGACGATGAGATTAACAACCTATTAATATGGCTAACTATATAGAAAAGGGCAAAACCCTTCTGGAAAATAAGGAATACATCAAGGCGATTGAGTTTTTTCAAGCTTCGATTGAAAGCCTCGAATCAGTAAAAGAGGCTAATCTTGGTTTAGCTGAAGCATACTTTGCCATACAAAAAGATGAGCAAGGGAAGGTCGCTTTATTCAAGGCGATGGCTTTAGATCCAAATAATTCCCAAGGAATCTCAATGATTCAAAAGTATTGTCTTCCTTCTTGGTCAGGGAATGGAATACCCGGATTCTTAGTGCAGAATACTCAACACTGCCAAGATCCTGTTGTGACTATTAGTCCACTAAGCAATTTGGGGAGAAACCATTATGTGGCAGAACAACAATCTGGCAACACATTACATTTTAGGGTAGGTCCTAAGGGATGTACTATTGTTAGCCCTTTAAGTCCAGATGAGTATGAAGACCTTTGGGAAGGGTACGTAAAACCCAAAGGAGATATTTATATTCCAGAAAAAATAACTGTCAATAATACAATCCTCAATGTTGTAGCTATTGATGATTTTGTTTTTGATGAGAGTGCTGGAGAGGAGAAAACAATTACATCTGTCCACCTGCCTAAAGGTATACAGAAAATTGGTATTTCCGCTTTTTGCGGCACTGCAATAACGGAAATAATACTTCCTTCAGCATTGCAACACATCGATGACTATGCTTTCTCTGAAACACTTGTAGAAGAAATAACTATACCCGCAGATTGTAAAACCATAGGGAACGGCTGCTTTTCGGAATGCTCAAGGCTTTCTGATGTTCATTTAAACGATGGCCTTGTGAAAATCGACGATCACGCTTTTGATAATAGTGGAATTCGTGAGATTGATATTCCAGAGAGTGTAAGAGAAATTGGATACGCAGCATTCCCCTCGAGCACTATTATTCGACTTCATGGCAATCCTCCCAAACTTAGCAGTATAGATGAGAATCGTTATATTGTATTTGTGCCACATAATAAGGAATATTTGTATGAAGAAGATAACGATTGGGAGTATGTAAAGGTTAATACCTACTAAGTGATCCATATATAACTTATTAATTGGAAAGACCATTTTATGTCAGAAGTTAGTTCAGAATCGTTGTCCCACTTTGAAGAAAGAATATCTATTGAGAATACCGAAGAATGGATTCCGTATGTCGTATAGTTTTGAGGTTTTTGATGAAGAGACTTCTCATTTTGACGATGACGGTTATGCCCCAATGGCAAGAATCATTGGGAGCAAGGAACCGCGGTATGGAATTGCAATTCCAATGATTTGCTTTTGTGATATACCGATTCATCAAACAAGAGAACATCGTGAATACTATGGCAGTTATTGTATAGGATTAGACAAAGAAGCTTTTTTTGAACAATATCGCGCAGTAATCAATCCTGTTTTTTATTATTATGAGGACTCGTGGAAGAAAGATATTATGCTTGAATTAGTACGCCTAAAGAAACGAATTGGAAAGAAAGAAGGGGGTGAAATTCATAGTAATGAATATTATGATTTGCAGTTCTACGCTAAAGAGATAATCTCTTTGGCAAAGCCATATTCTGGCTATGATACAGAAGGTAGATTTAAGCGTTTCTATAATAAAAGGGAATGGAGAATCACCTTCAATCAAGATACTGATGGGAATGTTCCTAGTTTAATCTATGGCCTGCAATTAGATGATTTCAAAAGAAAAAAAGAACGCAAAGAGATAGGATTGTCCAATTACTTGGTGCTTAACAATGGAACTGCCAAAAATGTTGTCTCTCACATCATTGTTCCAGAAGAAAAGGATATCCCAGAAATTGTTGATGCAATAAATGGATTCAACATTTTTATGGGAGCGGAAATATCGTGTCGCGAGAAATGTAAGTTAATAAAGAATGTAACATCTTTTCAAAAGATCAGCGAAGATTATTCCAATATTGGAAAACATAATAAACAATATAAATCGTGTCAAACTACATAGAACAAGGAAAGTCCTTCCTTGAAAAGAAGGAATACACTAAAGCATTGGAATTTTTCCAAGCTGCCATTGAGAGTATGGAATCGCCCAAAGATGCTCATTTGGGACTGGCAGAAACTTACTTTGCGATAGGCAAATTCGAAAAAGGCAAGGTGTCTCTTTTTCAGGCAATGGCTTTAGATCCAAACAACCCACAAGGTTTGTCTATGATTCAGACCTATTGTCTATCAGAGGAAAAAACAATACTACCACCGAATCAAGCTATTTCCATAGGTCTACAAACAAAGGATGTTGTTGTTAGCATTAAACAATCTCATTTAGGAGAAAACCACTGGGTGGCAGAGCAAAAATCAGGGAATACTATCTTCTTTAGGGTCGAATCTACCGGATGCATCATAGAAGCACCTGATAATATTGGAGAATGGGATGGATATCGGAAACCCACAGGCATTCTAGAGATTCCCTCCGAATTTATCATCAATGGCAAACAGGTCAAAGTACATGCTATTGACGAGAATGCATTTGGTGGAAACAAATACATAAAAGATGTTATTTTGCCAGAGCATTTACAAATAGTGGGTGGTTTTAACTGTACAAAAGTATCAAACTTGATTTTTTCAAACAATCTACAGATTATCTCACCTTTTGCATTTAATGGTACATCCATCAAACAGTTTCACGCACCTTTGTCGTTGACCTCAATTGGACGTTGGGCTTTTTCGTACTGCGAAAATCTATCGGATGTTTCTTTAAATGAAGGACTTGCTAAAATCAACGACTATGCTTTCAAAGGATGTCCAATTCAAGAAATAAATATTCCAAGCAGTGTTATTTATATAGGGGAAAATGTTTTCCCAGATAATACCACGATAAGACTTATTGGGAAACCACCCAAAATAAAAGCGGCGAACTGTCATTATTCAAGGATATATATACCAGAAGAATACCAGAATCTATATGAGAAAAAGAGTCCATGGTATAAAATGGAGCTGATTACCTATTAGTATTTTGAAGTACTAACAGCTGAAGACAAATCAAAATTAAACAAAATGTTATTTGAAGGGATATTATCAGACCAAGAAATTGCAGCCACCCTCGGCCTATCTTTTGATTTAGTTTTTGACTATGCGCACAGGACGGACTCTGATTACTACAATTGGATTAACACAAAGCAAATATCCTAATGATACACTAAATAAATAGAAATGAATCAATTATTCATAATATAGTCGACAAGAAACGTGGCTTTAAGTAATATTTTTTTGTAGTTAAAGCCAAGTTTTTATATGTATCACTATTGTTTTCTTGAACAAACATAGAAATGTCAACCTGTAAATACTGTAATCAAAGTGCCGGACTTTTCTCTTCAGTTCACAAGGAGTGCGAAGAGAAGCATTCCGCTGGTGTAGAGAAGCTCCGCAAACTGTTGGGTGACTACTTCCGAGGTGTCACAAGCTCCAGTGGAGTGCGTGGAGGAGCCATCCAGCGCGAAGTATCGCAATTGAGGAAAGAGAACTTCCTGAACGCCGACGATATCACATCGGAATTCACGAAGGCGCTGGACGGATATACCGCCGCTATCCATCGCCCATTCTCTCCACAAATGCCGCAGGTGGTCACTTCGCTGGTGTCAGCAGTTGGGGAACCCTATTCTTTTCTCGACCGGGACGGAGCAATCACCCGATTCGCACAGAAGATTATCAAAGGCCATATCGCGGAATACTTTACAGGGAAACAAACTATTGCAACTACCCGGACGGCTATAAACGGAGTTACACGAGCGTTGCCTATTGCCAACGATGCTGTCGGCGATGCTTGCTACTATATGTTGGAGAAAGCGGCAACAAATTTCCTGAAAGACGGTCTTCTCACTCCACAAGAGGAGCGTCTGGTGAACGAATACACCACCTCCTTCGCTATCCAGCTAACAGCTCTTCCCGCCAAATACCAGAGCAGCGACATCGCCAAAATCTCACAGGCAGGTATTCTCAGCGGCTTACAGCAAGGCAAACTCCCTCCTCAGACATTGGGCTACCCCGTTATGCTGGGTAAGGGTGAGTCGGTACTCTGGGTATACGACGATGTAAAACTCTTCGAAGAGAAGGTGCAGCGTGAATATCACAGCAACCGAGGCGGTTTATCCGTGAGAATATGCAAGGGCGTCTACTACCGCCCCAGTACAGGCCGAATGAAACCTGTAGAACACAGCTATTTGAACCTCGAAGGTACCGGCAACCTCTATGTCACCAACAAACACCTCATCTTCAACAGCCCCACCAAGGGCGTGAAAATCCCCTATTCCAAAATCATCGGCGTCACCCCCTATAGCGACGGCATCGAACTCAACCGCGACGGTAACGCCAAACGTTTGCTTCTTCAAGGTTTCGACAGCTGGTTCGTGATGAACCTCCTGTCGGTGGTCGCTATTAGTTGATGTATATAAAACACAAACTGCTGATACTAACGCTGTTGCTTCTGTCTGTGGGCATCTCCCACGGGCGGAAGAACAACCCGGACGAGCAGAAAGATTTGGAGACCGGGTGAAAATAAAAACCGTATAACGGAATTGGAGATGATATTCGATAAACTATTCAGGGAAAAAATGTGTTAAAACTACTGCACATTCAAAAAAATGCAGTATTTTTGCAAAATAAAAATAAACACAGATAAATGAACATTCGAGAATACATGAACCTGAATGGAGGGTATATTTCCTCGGCAGAGGCGAAAGAGAGGTCTCTCTATAACCAGCTTCTCTATGAAGTCGAGAAAGGGACAATCATTCGGGTACGCAGGGGTGTTTACGCTCTGAATGAGGGATTGGCCAAACCAATGGTTGACGTGGAACGGCTTGTTCCTGGTGGTGTGCTGTGTATGTATTCTGCATGGTCATATTATTCGCTGACAACTCAGATACCACAATCGTATTGCGTTGCCATCGAGCGTAGCCGCAAGGTGGTTTTGCCCGAATACCCTCCAATAGAGCTTTTCTTCCTCAGTAACAATGTTTTTAAGATAGGAGTGTCAGAAACAGTCATAGAGGGCTTCAAAGTCAAAATCTATGACATGGAGAAGTCGGTTTGCGATGCCATCAAATACCGGAACAAGATAGGGATAGATGTAAGTTCGGAGATACTTCGCAACTATCTCAAACGGAAAGATTGTAATATTGCCAAGCTTTATTCATACGCAAACGCTATGCGTATCGGCAAGCGGATGGATGAACTTGTTAAATATATGATATAGATGACAAAGACTATAAAAAACTACGGCAAGTCAGTCAAAGAACGTCTGCTCAACATCTCGCGGGATGAGCACTACAGCTCACAGCTGCTTTTGTCTCGTTATTTCCAAGAACGCCTATTATATAGACTGTCTGTCAGCGAATACAAGGATAGGTTTATCTTGAAAGGCGGTGCATTGCTCTATGCACATGATGGATTTCAGTCTCGTCCCACTTTGGACATCGACTTCATGGCGAGGCATATCAGCAACGATGCAGAAAACATCAAGGCGGTGTTCCAAAAGATAAGTAACATTGCATGTGAAGAGGATGGTGTCACCTTTGATGGCGATTCGATAGAAACGGGAGAAATCGCCGTTACAAAAGAATACCGTGGCGTAAATGTTTCATTGGTTGCCCACCTCGATACGGCACAACAGCGTATTTCTATGGATGTAGGATTTGGGGATGTGATTACACCTTTCCCACAACAGTTGGAGTTCCCTGTTTTGATTGATACTGTGCCAGGCGCAAACATCTTGGCCTATTCATTGGAAACCGTCGTGGCCGAAAAATTTCAGGCAATGATTTCGTTGTCCTTGGGCAACAGCCGTATGAAAGATTTTTTCGACGTGTATCAGATATTGACAAGACAAGATGTTGATCCTGACATTCTGGGAGAAGCCATCAAAGCTACATTCGCCAACCGTGACACAAAATATGTGGAGAACCATCCTCTGTTTTCAGAGGAGTTCTTTGCTGATACCACTCGCACAATGTATTGGAAAGGTTTTCTTAAGAGGATTAAATATGCTGATTCTTTGCCGTTCGATGAAGTGGGAACAATTATTAGAGGTAGGTTGTTGCCATATTGGGAAACGTTAAAATGACGTATACGCAGAATATAGTATTATGATATTCGATAAGCTGTTCAAGAAAGATAAAGACTCCAGTAAAACTACAAAGATAGAATCTGTCTCTGCGGTGGATTATTATGCCGAGGGCAAAAAACAGTTCAATGCCGGTCAATATACCCGGGCGATGGAGTATTTCCAAGCTGCAATAGATTATCAACCAGCACGAGAATCAGCCTACATGAAACTGGCAGAAACGTATATTAAGATGGGGAAAGAAGACTTGGCAAAGAAAACCCGTTTGCGCTACTCGCCATCAATCCTAATCACAAAGAGGCGCTTGCAGAGATACAATCCTGCATGGCCATAAAAACAAAACAAGCAGACGTTTCTCTGGAGATAGAACAAAACAAAATATCTAAGCGTTCTGCTTTCTACAAAATACAATCAGTCAAACAACAAAACGCGAACGTCACCATATCGCAACCTTCCGTTTCGTATTCTTCTGTACCTTATGATCCTATTATTAATGTACTCCCTCCCTCTCAAAATGGCTCCAAATACTGGATGGTGGAACAACAATCTGGCAATAGGTTCTATGTTAGAACCATTGGACAGGAATGCGAATTAGTTCCCCCTAACATGGAAAAGGATTATTGTGGCCATATTTCTACTAACTGGGATGGATTTAAGGGGCCTTCTGGGAGGCTGGTAATTCCATCTAGTATCAGGATTGGAGGTGAAGATTATTTGGTGACATCTGTTGGGAAAAATGCTTTTTGTCTAAGCGGTGATTTCACAAAAGTTGAACTACCTCAAACCATAAAGAAAATAGGTGAAGGTGCTTTTTGCGGTACAAACATAGAGGTTGTAATTCTTCCTGATTCAGTGATAGAAATAGCTCCCCTTGCATTCCATATGTGCAGTAAGTTGCATTCAATACAATTACCAACAAAAATAACGTTGCTTAGACACCATCTATTGACAGATACCAAGATTAATGAATTGATAATACCTGATAGTGTAGCAGTTATTGAAAATAAGTTTTTTTGTAGGAGGGAACAGTATGGTAAATTGACTTTAAGGATGATGGGAAAGCCTCCCCAAATAGAAGAATGTCCATTTATTCTTGGAGGATTTGTGCAAAAAGATGTTTTAGTACCACAAGTTTTTTTGAATCATTATAATAACGACCGTTTCTGGCAAACTATGAACCTAATACCATACTAATATGTCAACCTGTAAATACTGCAATAAAAGCGCTGGTCTGTTCTCTTCGGCTCACAAGGAGTGCGAAGAGAAGCACGCCATAGGAGTAGAGAAGCTCCGCAAACTGCTAGATGACTACTTTCATGGAGTCGCACAAGGTGCTACTGTCCAGCACGAAGTGTCGCAATTGAGGAAGGAGAATTTCTTGAACGCTGACGACATCGCTTCGGAGTTCTCTAATGCGCTGGACAACTACACCGCCGCCATCCACCGCCCCTTCTCTCCTCAGATGCCTCAGGTGGTCACTTCCCTGGTGTCGGCAGTGGGGGAACCCTATTCTCTTCTCGACCGCAATGGCGCAATCACACGCTTCGCCCAGAAGCTCATCAAAGGCCATATCGCCGAATATTTCACGGGAAAACAATCCATCTCGGCCACACAGACGGCTATAAATGGTGTGACACTGGCGTTGCCCATCACCAACGATGCCGTCGGCGACACTTGCTACTATATGTTGGAGAAAGCTGCAACAAATTTCCTGAAAGACGGACTTCTCACTCCACAAGAGGAGCGTCTGGTGAACGAATATACCACCTCCTTCGGCATCCAGCCAGCAAGTCTTCCTACCAAATATCAGAGCAGCGACATCGCCAAAATCTCACAAGCAGGAATACTCAGCGGCTTACAACAAGGACAACTTCCTCCACAGACGATGGGTTACCCCATTATGCTGGGTAAGGGAGAGTCGGTACTATGGGTGTACGACGACGTGAAGTGTTTTGAGGAGAAAGTCAAAAGGGAGTATATAAGCAATCGAGGCGGTGTATCGATAAAAATTGCAAAGGGCGTTTATTATCGACCGAGCACCGGACGCACAAAGCCTGTGGAGCACAACTATATGAACCTCGAAGGAACAGGCAACCTCTATGTCACCAATAAGCACCTCATCTTCAACAGTCCTACCAAGGGTGTGAAGATTCCATATACCAAAATCATCGGTGTTACCCCCTACAGCGATGGTATTGAGCTCAACCGCGACGGTAACGCCAAACGAATGATTCTCCAAGGTTTCGATAGTTGGTTTGTGATGAATCTGCTGTCGGTGGTTGCAAATAGTTGACGGATATGAAACGAGGGCTGTTGATAGTGATGATGTTGCTGCTGTCTTTTGGAGTTTCCTACGGGCAGAAGAAAAACTCAGTAATCATCAAATACACGGGTTTTACCGTTAAATACAATCCCAATACACGACAACCCGATTGGGCTGAATATACGCTGACAGCGGAACATGTGGAGATGAGCAACAACACCCCGAAGGTGTCCCGTTACTTTATGCCTGATCCAAATCTATCGCTTCCGCAGGCAACTCCAGCTGACTACAGCAAATCCGGTTGGGTGCGTGGTCACATGGCTCGCCGCCAGGATATGAAATGGTCCGAACAGGCAATTAAGGAGAGCGACTACTTTACCAACATCTGTCCTCAGAACGACGTGATGAACAACGGCGTATGGCATCAGATTGAGAACCTTGTGCGCCGTATCGCCACTCGCTACGACTCCGTCCACGTGATTTGCGGCCCCATCTTCACCAACCACGCCAACGGCAACATCGGCCCCAACCGCCTGCCGGTCCCCGACTACTTCTTTAAAACCTTGCTGATAAAGGACGCTACCGGCTACCACGCAATAGCTTTCCTCTGCCCCAACGACGACAAACCACTCACCATGAAAGAAGCCGCCTGTACGGTTGACGAAGTAGAAAAGATGTCCAAAATCGACGTCTATTCCTATCTCCCCGACCAAATTGAATCTACAATCGAAAGCACTTTTAACACAAGGTTGTGGGGATTATGATAAATACTATATGACGTGTTCTAATCACATATACTATAAATTCTGAGTTGGAAAAAACGGAGCAAGACCAGCCAAAAAACGGGTGAAAAAGGAGAGTGCAGGACACTGCAAAAGAGCTTCGAAATGTTAAAAAAACGGAGCAAGACCTGCCAAAACTGATGTTATACGGATCGAGACAGGGGGAAAAACGGAGCAAACCCGGCCAGTGGCAGACCCGTCACAAAAGGCAATGGGTATCCGTGACGGTGCATATTCCGATGATACCCATTCAGTAATTCCGGCGATACCCATTCACTTTAGCAGTGTTTTAGTCTTATCAAATGCAACATGCTGATAAACAGAAAATGGCATCGTTTCAAGTCAGTTGATCTTTTTTTCTCAGACATACCGTCTGATGCAATGTGGGTTAAGAACACATTGTCCCCTGGAAAAGACTTCTCCAAGGCCTGTAGTCAATCTGGTTCAGGTGGAGTGCTTCCTCACCGTCATATAAGACAGTGCCTCCTATAACACTTTCTTTATACAGTTTCTTCAAATAATCTATGCCGGCACAGAACTGGGTGTTAAATCGTTTTGCTGACTTAATCTCGTATGCATGAAGCTGTCCGAAGCTCTCCTCCTCAATGAGGTCAACCACCTTTTGTGTATTGTCACGATAATAAAACAAATGTGGTGTTTTGCCCTGATTGAGACTTCGTTTGTAGAATTCCGCCACCACCATGTTTTCGAATATGGCTCCTCGCAGCGGATGGGTTGCAACCTGCGTGGGAGACTCCAAACCAAGCAGATAGCATACTAATCCTATGTCGTAGAAGTAGAGTTTTGAAGCCTTCACAATACGTTTGCCGATATTACGATAGTAGGGAGGCAGAGTGAAGGCAATGTAAGATGTGGATAATATGCTTAGCCAATTCTGCACAGTCTTGACATCGATGCCTATTTCGTTGCTGATTCGCGAGGCGTTGAATTCGTTTGCCACTCTGCTCGCCATCAGCCGCATAAACTGACGGAAAAGCTCTAAATCCTTGATATTTATCAGCTGTCGCAAATCACGTTCTATGTATGTGTTATAGTAATTGGAGTAAACATCGTAGGGCAGACGTCCATCGCCCCATACGGCCGGATAGAATCCGTTGAACATCAGCTCATCGGAACTAACGTTTGAGTTAATTTCCGAAACAGATAGTGGAAGTAGTGTTAGAGATGTTATATTTCTATCAATCATTCTTTTAAACATATTTTGTACCGATTTGGAGTTGAACTCCAAATCGGTACAAAATTATATAAAATATTTGATATACAGAAAGAAAAAATGATAAAAATGCATTCCTGATTGGTTTCAATGATAGTGCAAAATTCCATGTCCGTCTCAACGAAAACGGCGATTTCTCTTATTGTTGGCTAGGCTGTATCTGGCTCCGCTGATTGTAGCCTATATTTTGGGAACGGAGGGAGATGTTGTGACGCAGGGCGTCGGCGTAGAGGGAAATCTCTAGGCAATGGTAGTTGCCTTCGACACCGATGAGGGGCAGCATGTAGTCGTCGCGCATGTAGCCGTCGACACAGAGCAGCAGCGAGGCAGTGTCGAGAGCCACGGAAAGGGTGTCGCCGCGGAACACCAGCATGGCGGGAGTGGCATCGGTACGCCAGTTGAGGGGATTGATAGCCATGCGGTTGCCATCGCTCAGCAGCGGGATGGCACACTCGGGCGAGCGGGCGCTGTTGTAGCAGACCGTAACGCCGAGGTCGACGCTGTCGCGTGCGCCTACGATGTTGGCGTTAGCCGCCATGTCGGCATCGGTCACCTTCCAGCCTATGACGTATGCCGCCACCATACGGCTGTGGACCTCGTCGCTCATGCCTTTCAGCAGCTCGACAACAGCCATGCCGCCCTGGCTAAATCCGGCAAGGATGAAGGGACGGCCAGAGTTGTAATGCTCGAGGTAGTAGTCGAAAGCCTCCTTCACGTCGCCCATAGCCAGAGGGGAACGCTCAGCGACAAGTGCCGTGTCAGCGAAAGTCTCCATAGAGCATTGGCGATAGTAGGGCGAGAAGAAATTCAGTTCGCCGGCAAGCAGGTGGTCGACACCTTCCATCTCGCCAAGCAGTTTGGCGCGGAGGTCATCATTATATGTATCAACGAAATGTTGAGTTACACCGTCGACAATGTAGTCGCCCGTCTCGGTGGATGTGATATAGAAGATATCCACTCCTGCCCCACGGTCGGAGATGTACCACTGTGTGCTGTCGGCATAGTCGGGAGCCGCAGGAATCCCAGCTTCTTTCTGCGAATGCCGGCAACAAACGAACACCAGGCAGAAGGCGAACAGTACAAATAAAGATTTCTCGATACTACTGTTTTTCCGCATTTTAATTCTCAATTTTCAATTCTCGTCTTTAATAATCTGCTGCGCGTGAGCCTTGGTGTTGACCTTTCCAATGGCGTCGATAATGATGCCTTGCTCGTCGATGACGTAGGTGGTGCGGAGCGTACCCATCGACACTTTTCCGTAGTTCTTCTTCTCGCCCCAAGCCTCGTAGGCCTTGAGGATTGTCATGTCGGTGTCGGCGATGAGATGGAAAGGCAGCTGGTACTTCTCGATGAAACGCTGATGAGAAGCCGCAGTGTCCTTGCTCACACCCAGCACATTATAGCCAAGAGCCAAAAAGCGCTCATAGTTGTCGCGCAGGTCGCAGGCTTCGGAGGTGCAGCCAGGAGTGCTGTCCTTGGGATAAAAATAAAGAACCAGCTTCTTGCCGGCAAAATCGGTCAGCTTTACAGTGTTTCCGTTTTCATCAACGCCCTCGAAATAAGGGGCTTTTATTCCTTTCTGTAACATATTGCAGGGTATAGTGTTTACTTGATTTCATGCCAGGTTGTGCGTGACAGCCGCCTGAATCTCAGCCACACACTCCGTTACTTCTATTCTTTTTCTCCCAGCGTCATCTTGAACAGTGTCACTGAACCGTCGATGTCTTTCTCTTTGGCGGAGTTTCCATATTTGTCGACATCGAACACGTTCTTTGGCGAGCGCGTGATGCTCAGCGGTCCACCTACGCAGCCGCCGTCGCAGGCCATGCCTTCGAAGAAGTTGGCCGTCTCTTTCTTGGCACGCAGCAACGTGAGGTGCTGGCGACATTGGTCGATGCCGTTCATAACCACGGGATTCACCCCCTCAAGACCCAGCTTGCCGGCGACATGAGCCACACCTTGCGCTATGCCGCCGCTCTTGGCAAAGATGCGTCCGAAGAAGGAGGCATTGTCGAGGAATGTGTCCTCGCACTGTGTGGTGTCTATACCTCTGGCATCGAGGAATGCCTGAAGCTCTTCGAACGACATCACGCTGTCAATCATTCCGTGGGTCTTCTCGAGAGTGTATTCGAACTTCTTGGCGGCGCAGGGGCCTATGAAGACTATCTTGGCTGTGGGGTCGCTATGCTTGATGAGGCGTGCGGTGGTGATCATTGGCGAGGGGGATGTAGAGATGGCATCCTTGAACTCGGGGAAGTTGGTTTCGACAAAACGCACGAATGCAGGGCAGCAGCTGGTTGTCATCACCGGATGGTCGCTCTCGGCAGCCTTGTGCTGGAACTCGCGCGCCTCGGTGTAGAGAGTAATGTCGGCGCCAAGGGCGGCTTCGACCACCTGATGGAACCCCAGCTTCTTGATTGCCGTAACCACCTGTTCGATGCGTCCGAAGCGGCACTGCCCCACGATGGCGGGAGCGATGACAGCATAGACCCTGTACTTGGTGTTGTCCTCCGACTGCTTGAGCATGTCGATGATGTCGAGCACCAGCGAACGGTCGGTGATGGCACCAAAGGGGCAGCTGACGACACAGGCTCCGCACGAGATGCACTTCTGGTTGTCGATGACAGCCTTGTCGTCCTCGGGGCGTATGCTGAGCGCCTTCACTTTACAGCTCTTGATGCAGGGGCGTTTTTGGACTATTATGGCACTGTAGGGACAGGCGGCAGCGCACTTGCCGCACTCGATGCACTTCTCTTTGTCGATGTGGCAGCGGTGGTTGATGATGGAAATCGCCCCCTTGGGGCACACCTCTTTGCACGAGTGCATCATGCATCCGCGGCAAGCCTCTGTGACCAGCATGCCGGCTGCGGGGCACTCGTCGCAAGCTGTCTCCATCACCTGCACAGGGTTGGGATTCTCCCGGTCGCCCCCCATTGCCATGTGGATGCGCTCCTGTACGATGGCCCTCTCCTTGTATATACAGCAGTTCAGCTCCGACTTGGGACCCGGACTGATGATTTTGGGTATCTCAAGGTAGGCCTCTTCAAGCCCGCCTTCGTAGGCGCGGCGGATTACCTCTTTGAGGACTTTATACTTTATCCATTGTACGTTGGTATCAAACAGTTTCTGTTCCATATAATAGTTCAAAAATCATTGTTTACAATTACAAGCTTCACCATTCCTAATCATAATTGACCGTGACCTGTTTTCCCATCTTTCGCAGGTTGTCAGCCAGGTGTTCGACGAGTTTAAGCTTCATCGTGATGTCTATATCCAACCCCTGATGCGCTGCGTTGACGTTCTGTCCGACGAAGAACACCAGATGAGTCGCCTCCTCGAAAATGATGTTGGCCAGCAGCGAACCACCGTCTTTCTTGGCATAGGTCTTAGGACTGAGGTCTTTGACCGACACATATTTATCCGACAGGGCAAGCAGTCTGCGTAAGGTGATGACACCTTCGGTGACAAGGTCGATGCCATCGATGAACCCGATGGGAGGCACCTCTTTGTCGGGGAAGTCGAACGAGGTCTTGAGTTTGCGGCCTATGCAGCGCGCCACGACCTGCGACGTTGTTCCGCCGCAGACGATACGCTTGTCGGTGTCCATCATGAAGCGGTGCACATATTCCTCGTCTTTCTCCTTGTCGACGGGCGGACCCACCATGACATGTACCATAGTGCGCGGCCGCATACGGATAGCGGCAACGGTGGTGTCGTCGCCAGGACGGTCGAGGTAGAGGTCGTTGCAGGCCGATGCCAGCAGGCAGGCAGCGGCACGAGCCGACATGTGGGCGTCAATGCTGTTGTCGAGGTGCTCCATGATGTCCTTGCGCTGCCAGCCGAAATTGAGCATCTGTCCGATGCCCGCATGTATGGTGCCGTCGCTCATCACGAAGACCATGTCGCCCTCGTCGAGCTCCAACTCGGTGACATAGACGCGCTTGTCGAAAACATTAAGCTCTGTGCGAGGAAAGTCGCACGTGTGCCCCTTATGATACCATATAGCCTCCGGGTTGTCGAACTCGAAGAGGTGTCCGCGACCCTCGTTGTTGACATGTATGATGGAAAAAGTGCTGTAGGCAACACCGCGTTCCTTGCAGACGGGAAGCGTCTGGATGATTGTACCCACACAGTCTTCTATGTCAGCTCCTCCGGCCACCATAGTGCAGAGTATCTTGCTTGTGAGGGTGGAGAGTATGTTGGCTTTCACACCGCTTCCCAACCCGTCGGCGAGAACCAGTGTCGTCCAGTCTCCGTCGGTGGTCATCTCCACATTGTCGCCACAGAGCTCCTCACCATAGTGGTTCAGCGATGTGTAGCCATATTCAACGCAAAGTTGTTTCATAACTATTTCTATTCACAATACTTATAACCAACACCTTATTCTTTCACTTTCGCGGTTTTCCAATCTGTAGGACGCCCGTCGACTCCCAAGTCGCCCTTGCCGTCGGAGAGCATCTTCTTCAGCTTGAGCAATGCCACCTTGGTTTCGGCTGTCGTCTCTCCCAGCAGCGAAGCTATCTCCTGTGCCACACGCATCTGCTTCATGATGAGACTGTCGGTCGTGGCTATGGTGTCCATCTTCACCTTGTCGAGCTTTTTCTCGTAGTTCACCTCTTCCGATATGTCTTTCATCAGTCCGAAGAGCAGGTCTTGCTCATTCAAAAGGCTGACAGTGAGGCTTACATACCGGCCTGTAGAGGCTATTCGCAGACAGGGGTTCTCGGTACGGCGTTTCTGTGTGTAGGCGTTGTAGAACTCGATGGGCGGGAAGCAGTCGGAAACGGGACGGCCCTGCACGCTCTCGGGTGTTCCTCCCAGACCGAGCATGCTCATAGCTGAAGCGTTGATGTCCACAATGTTCATGTCGGGATTGACGAGTATCACACCCTCCGGCGAGTTGTGTACTATGTCGACGGCAAGGCTCTCGGCGCGTTTGCGCATATAGGGCAGACAGATGTCGATGTCGGCGTAGCCGTTGACTACGGCCCATGCTTTCTCGCGGCAGGTGGGGTAGCCGCACGCTCCGCAGTTCAGCTCGTCGGCCTTGGTGAACTTGCCTGTGCGGTGCATCACCTCTTCTATCTCTTTCTCTGTTGCAGGACGGCTCTTGGCGCGAAGGCGTGGATGGGCGTAGGCCAGCGACACTCCGGCGTCGTGGGCGGGGGTGTGCTTGCGGGTGGCCATCTCGTGCTCCACGTATGCGTTGATGTCGGCTTCAGCCTTCATCATGCCTCCCTCCTGGGCTATGGCGCAGGGACCGTTGATGCAGCCTCCCGGGCATACGTTCATCTCGATGAAGGTGTGGTCGAGTGCCTCTATATTCTCAAGCACATCCACCAGCCGGTCCACGCCATCGACAGCCAGGTAGCGATAGCCCTCGGGCAAAGCGTCGAAGGAGCGGATGATGCCCTGTGTGGCGGGATAGGCCTTAGCCAGATTGGCACCGCAAGTGTCGGCAGTAACGGCAAGACGGTTGATGGTCTGCAGGTCGATGCTGTTCTCTTCGAAGAGTTGCAACAGCTCCTCGAAAGTCAGCACGGCGTCGATGCCATGCTCGTCGGCCTCGCGCTTCTTGGCGATGCAGGGTCCTACGAAAACAACCTTCAAATCGGGGTCGTTGCGGCGCAGCATCTTGGCGTGAGCCACCATCGGCGAGTCGACGGGGGCCAGGTAGGGCAACGCCTTGGGGTAGTACATCTGTATGAGACGGCAGGCGGCAGGACAAGCCGAAGTGATGAAATTCTTCATCTCGCCCTTGGCCAGCAGACGTTTGTACTCCTCCGTAACGGCCTGCGCTCCCACGGCGGTCTCTTCGGCTACGGCGAAGCCCAGCTTGGCCAACGCAATGCGCAGGATGGAGAAATCCTCCTGACCGAGACAACTGATGAACGAGGGGGCCACTGTCGCGGCAACACGCTTTCCGCTTTTCAGCAACTCGCGCACCAACGGCAGTTCACTATGCTCTATCTTGGCTTTCTGGGGGCACACCTTTGTGCAGTGTCCGCAGAGTATGCAGTGTTCTTCTATGATTTGGGCATGATGGTCCTTGATGTTGATAGCCTTCACAGGACATTCACGCAAACAACGGTAGCAGTCTTTGCACTGCACCGGTTTAAATTCCAGATATTCAGACATGGAAATATAATATTTGTTTTTCTGAAAAAAGCGAATTCACCACCCACCATTCACATCTCACATCTCACTATTCACTAAATATCTTGGGATACACCTCTTTGGCAAACACTTCTTCAACATTGTCTGCATTCATGCTGTGGAGGATAAAGCCGTCGGCGGTCTCTTCCACCTGCGGACCATTCTCGGCTGCCTTCATGTCCTCGCAGCTCACTGTCACGCCCTTGGAACAATGCCCCAAGCAGAAACTGGCTTGTAACTCCACGACATCTTCTACGTCGTATTTTTTCAACACGGCCTTGAAAGCCTCGATGACTTCATAAGAACCTTTCAGGTGGCAGGAACTTCCTACGCAAACTTTTATTGTCATTTTATATTATTTTTTGCTAATCGCCGGCATCGGGCAGAACTACTACAATCCTCTCTATACCAACGATTATCTGTTTTTTTACAGTTAATTAACATCCAGAAGATTTTTGCAAAGATACATAAAAATGTCAATATGTACAAAAATGGTTTTTCTCTTTTGTTCGAAAAAAAACCTCTACGGCTATCCCCTCCCGTCATAAATGGCATTTACGGACGCCATAACCGCCAAAGCATTCCATCCTTATCCCCATTGAGGCTTCAAAAAAAAATGTCAGATAAAGAAAAAAAAGTGTAATTTTGCATTTTGAAACAGGGGGGCGACCCCTGGGGAAAAGCAAGATCAAAAACGAGCAAACAAATAAAAAACAATCAATAAACAACACAAAGCCATGAACAAAATTCAACCTGTCAACGGACAATTCGCAATGCCTGCATTAGCATACGAGGCTCTGGGCAACGTCATCAGCAAAGAGACCCTATCTTTCCATCACGGCAAACACCTTAAAGCCTATATCGACAATCTCAACAAATTGCTGCCTGGCAGCGGCATGGAAGGCATGACTCTTGCCGAAATAGTAAAGAAGGCTGAAGGCGGGATGTTCAACAACGCCGGCCAGGTGCTGAACCACACCATGTATTTCGAGCAGTTCTCGAACACTCCCAGAGCTATAAGTGCCAAATTCGAGGCCGTCATTGCTCGTGATTTCGGCAGCATGGAAGCCTTCCAGAAAGAGTTCAACCAGAAAGGCGTCACGCTGTTCGGCTCGGGATGGGTGTGGCTCAGCGCCGACAAAGAGGGCAAGCTGGTCATCACACAGAACACCAATGCCGACAACCCGGTATGCCACGACCTGCGTCCGCTGATGACATTCGACGTATGGGAGCATGCCTATTATCTCGACTATCAGAACCGACGTGCCGACCATCTGGCCGCCCTTTGGCAACATATCGACTGGCCCGTCATCGAGGAGAGATACTAAACTGTGGAAAAAACATTTATCGCTTTTACGGAATGGCTGGCAACAGCCATCGAGACCATCAATAGCTGGGTATGGAGTCCTGCACTGGTGGGTTTGTGTCTCGTTGCGGGACTATATTTCTCGATACGAACCCGCTTCGTGCAGGTACGCCGTTTCGGCGAGATGGTAAGACTGCTTTTTGGCAGTGCCGGTGACAAAAACGACAAGACGGGTAGCGACAAGAGGAAAGGCGACAAAAAGAAGGTGGGCATCTCCTCGTTTCAGGCTTTCGCCATGGCACTGTCGGGACGTGTAGGCACCGGCAACATCGTTGGCGTAGCCACTGCCATAGGCTTTGGCGGGCCAGGGGCCATCGTCTGGATGTGGGTCATCGCCTTCTTCGGTGCCGGCAGTGCTTTCGTCGAGGCCACGCTGGCACAGATATACAAGGAGGACCACAACGGGCAGTTCCGCGGCGGTCCCTCCTACTACATCGAGAAGGGGCTTCACAGCCCCCTGCTGGGAGCCGTCTTTGCCGTGCTGGCAGCCACAGCCTGCGGCATCTTCCTGCCGCCGGTGCAATGCAACGGCATAGCCCTGTCGTGTGCCCGTTCTTTCGGCATCGAGCCCTGGCTTGTCGGCACCGCGGTGGCAATCCTCATCGGCCTGGTCATCATCGGCGGCGTGAAACGCATCGCCAATGTGGCGCAAATCGTCGCGCCCGTCATGGCGCTCATCTACATCATATTGTCCATCATCGTTTTGATAGTCCACTGGCAGATTGTCCCCGACGTCTTCATGCAGATGCTTCGTGGAGCCGTGGGCATCAACGAGGTTGGCGGAGCCCTCCTGGGCAGCACCGTGGCCTGGGGAGTGAAACGCGGCATCTACAGCAACGAAGCCGGCCAAGGCACCGGCCCCATTGTGGCTGCCGCCGCCAAGGTGAGCCATCCCGTCAAGCAAGGCCTCGTCCAGGCCTTCTCTGTCTACATCGACACCCTGCTGGTATGCACCGCCACCGCCATGATGATTCTGGCCTGCAAGACCTACAACATCATCGACACCGTCACGCCCGTCATCGGCGGCGACGCTGTGGTCACCTATCTTCAGCAGAACGACGGCGCACCTCTCGGCGAGCCAGGAGTGTTCTACACCTCCGGCGCTCTCGGCACCGTCATCGGCAACCGCGCCGGCGACATGGTTATCTCCATAGCCCTTTTCTTCTTCGCCTTCACCACCATCATGGCCTACTACTACTATGCCGAGACCAACCTTGTCTACCTCTTCAACCGCCACCGCAGGCGCGTTTTCATGAAACATCCCGACCAACTCGAGCAGCTGGAACGCGAAGACGAACATTTTGGCGACGACCGTGGAGAAAAGGTCGTCATCTGGATTCTCCGCATTGGCACCATCATTGCCGTATTCGCCGGCTCGCTGGTGGGCAGCGGCATCGTGTGGACCCTCGGCGACATCGGTGTCGGAGCCATGGCATGGATCAACATCATAGCCATCCTCATCCTCTCGCCCAAGGCACTGCGAGCCCTGAAGGACTACGAAGAGCAGAAAGACAACGGCTTAGAACCACAGTTCCATCCACGCCGACACAAAATCAATAATGCAAAATATTGGGATAAAAACAACAGCAATGAACAGTCTTAAAAAAACACTATCACTCACATTGATACTCCTCGCGTTGGGGTGTGCCACGGCTCAGGAGCCATGGCTCGACTCGTCACAGATGCCCAACGCCGTCCACTTCCTGCCTCCACCGCCGGCACCGGCCTCGGCAGCCTTCTCCTACGACCAGTCACAGTACCAATGGGGCAAGGAACAGCGTCTCGACACCGCGCGCCTCGCCATAGCCGTGCGCGACGCCGTATGGAGCGTCGAAACCATCTGCCGCGAATTCTCCATCCCCTTCGGCATCACCATAACGAAAGAGAACACGCCTGAAATACACAAACTACTCTGCATGGCACTCATGACCACCGACCAGGCGGGCAAGATACCAAAGAACTACTACATGCGCAAACGCCCTTACGTCTTCTATGGCGAGCCCACCATAGCGCCGTCCGACGAAGAGGAGCTGAGCCACAACGGCTCCTACCCCTCAGGCCACACCATCCTGGGCTGGAGTGCCGCACTACTGCTGACCGAGATAAACCCGGCAGCCGCCGACACCATCATGGCTCGCGGATACATCTACGGCCAGAGCCGCGTGATTGCCGGCTTCCACTGGCAGAGCGATGTCGATGCCGGACGCCTGGTGGCCAGCGCCGCCGTGGCCCGTCTCCATGCCGACAAAAGGTTCCAGAAGCAGATGAAAAAAGCATGCAAAGAATTCAAAAAGAAGAATAAGAAGTAACCTGTAGAATGACAGTCCTCCCTCCCACCCTTACAGACAGCGAGACCGACAGACACAACCGCAAGTCCTCCGTTGCAGCCACAATGCTGACAGCCACCGTCGTCATTGTCCTTACCGCCTTTGCCAGCATCCTTACGGGATGCAAAAAAGTGCCGCCTCCCGAACCCTATGGAGCTTGTCCCACAGCGGAACAGCTGGAATGGCAACGCATGGAGATGAATATGTTCTGTCACTTTGGTCCCAACACCTTCACCGATGCCGAATGGGGCGACGGAACGGAGTCCGAAGAGCTCTTCAACCCCACGGCACTCGACTGCCGCCAGTGGGCGGAAGTGGCCCGCCACGCCGGCATGGGCGGCATCATCGTCACCGCCAAGCATCACGACGGCTTCTGTCTGTGGCCTTCATTGCAGAGCAGCCATACCGTAAGAGAGTCGCCCTTGCGCAACGGGAAAGGAGACGTTCTCCGCGAGCTGCGCGAAGCATGCGACGCCGTCGGAATAAAGATGGGCATATATGTATCACCCTGGGACCGCAACGCCCCGACATACGGTACAGCCGCATACAACGAGACATTCCGATCAACCCTCGAAGAGGTCCTGTCAAATTACGGCGACATCTACGAGCAATGGTTCGACGGAGCCAACGGTGAAGGGCCCAACGGCAAGAAGCAGGTGTACGACTGGCCGTTGTTCAACAGCACCGTGGCTCAGCTGCAGCCTCACGCAGTCATCTTCAGCGATGTAGGCCCCGGCTGCCGCTGGGTTGGCAACGAGGAGGGCAAGGCCGGCGAGACATGCTGGTCGACACTGAATATCGAAGGCTTCACACCCGGTGCCGGCTCGCCCGGGACAGAGGTGTTGAATCACGGCGAGCGGGGAGGAAGCCACTGGGTGCCTGCGGAGACCGATGTAAGCATCCGTCCCGGATGGTTCTATCACGAAAATGAGCAACCCAAAAGTCTGCAACAGCTCCTTGAAATATACTACAACAGTGTGGGTCGCAATTCGTTGCTGCTCCTCAACATTCCACCCGACAGGAGAGGCCTTATCCCCGCAGCAGACTCCTCACGGGTAGTTGAATTGCGCCATGCCCTCGACGACATCTTCTCCAACAACCTGGCCAGTAAAGCCCATGTGGATGCCACCCATGTGAGAGGAGGATACAAACAGAAGTCTTGGATTGCTAATCCCAGACAACGGACAAATGCAAAAGAGGTTAAATGCCAACACTACAGTCCCTTGAACGTCATCGACGATGACTACGACAGCTACTGGACAGTCGACGACAGCGTCCTTTCCCCTACCCTGACTCTCTTTTTCGATGCCAACGTGACCTTCAACCGCATCATGCTCCAGGAGTATATCCCTCTCGGACAGAGAGTTCAGAAATACCATGTCGAAGTACGTGAAGTTGTATTCCCCGAAGGGACGGACGACACATTCTACACATTTTGGGAAACCGTCGCCGAAGGCACAACCATAGGATACAAACGCATCCTCCTCATCCCTACGGTCACCACTCATGTCGTCCGCATAACCTTCGACTCCGCCCTTGCCTGCCCCGTCATCAACAACATCGGCCTGTACATGGACAAGATTTACGACAATTGAAACAGCTTCCACTCATATTATTAGCACTCTTCAACCTCTTTCTTTCTGTTTCCCATGCCCAACAGACCGGCATACAGGGTCGCGTTGTCGACGCCCAATCCGGCGAGAGCCTTCCCTTCGTCCAGGTCGGTTTCGTCGGCACCACCATTGGCACCGTCACCGACGGCGACGGTCGTTTCAAACTCGTCCAGAAAGATTTGCAACCCGGCCACGATTCTGTCCTCTTCAAGATGCTCGGCTACACACCCAAAGTCATCGCCATACGCCACGGCACAATGAAACGCGGTGTCAAAATCGAGCTTAACCCTCACACCAACACCCTGAAGCCGACCGAAGTGACCGCTTCACGGCACAGAGCCCGCTATCGTCGGCGCAACAACCCAGCCGTCGACCTTGTACGCAACGTCATCGCCAACAAGGAGCGCAACCGCCTCGCCTCCGACACCCGTTTCTCGCGCTGCACCTACGAGAAAGAGGTACTTGCCCTCGACGACTTCGTACACGATTTCGACCGCAAATGGCCGTGGCGGCGACTAAAAGCCATCGAGAAGTACATAGGCCGCACCCCCTTCGACGAGGTTCCGGCACTCTACATCTCAATCCGCGAAACCAAACGCACGGAGCAACATGGCGACAACAGCCGGTCGCTCATAACAGCCCGCCACCTCACCGGCATGAACGAGATGATGGGGCAAGACGGCATGGACTCCACCTTCAGCGCCATGTTTGTCCCAGTCGACATCTACGACAACGACATCGAAATCATGCTCACACACTTCACAGGCCCGCTCCATACGCTGCTTGCCACAACCTTCTACCACTATTACATTACCGACACGCTGGAATATGACGGCACGCCCTGCGTCGAGCTCTCGTTTGCGCCAGCCAACACAAGCACCTACGGCTTCACCGGCCAGATGCTCGTGGCCCTCGACAGCAGCTATGCCGTGGTGGCCTGCGTCATGACAGTGTCGCGCACTGTCAACATCAACTACGTACACGGCCTCACGATAAGGCAGACTTTCCGCCAGGCCACCGAACGCGACTCATTGTTCGTGAAGAATTCCCTCTCCCCAACTGACACATTAACGAATTCCCACATTTCCGCATTGCCCAGCTACCTGCCCGAACGTAGCGACATCTATGGCCGAATATACGTTAGCCGTGGTCTGCAGGAGCTCTATTTCCAGCAAACCACCTGCCACGACGACTATCGTTTCGGCGACTCTGCCGTCGTGCTGCCCGACAGCCTCTTCAAGCCCCTCACCTCGACGGCGGCCCTGCCTCGCAAGCAGCTGCGCGCCGTCAAATGGGACACCATACGCAGCATACCCCTCACCAAAGGTGAGCGTGGCGTCGACAGCATGCGTCACGACATCAAGCAGCTACCCGAGATACGGTTCCTGAAGAAATTCTCCCTCGCCGTCGTCACAGGCCATATCAACACACGCAGTGAGCGCGACTCGAGTCGTTTCGACATAGGGCCTGTCTACAATTTCGTGAGCCACAACCAGCACGAGGGATGGCGACTACGCGTAGGAGGCATGACCACGGCACGGCTCAGCCGCCGCAACTTCATCGAAGGCTATGCCGCCTACGGTTTCCGCGACCGGCGTCCGAAATTCAGCACCACGCTGATTCACACCTTCGACGAGAAAGAGCACAACTCGCACGAAAACCCCATGAGCCTGGTAAGCCTCAAGGCCTCCTACGACCTGGAGGTGCCAGGACAGAAATACGAGAAGCTGGACCGCGACAACATTTCATCGTCCAATGACTTGGAATACAACATGCAGTATGTAGCCGAAGCTCAGCTGCGGCTACGCAAGGAGTTCCCCAGCCATCTCAACTTCGACACATGGCTGGCAGCACGCCACTATACCCCCACCAGCGGACTCCACTATCGCCGATACCACGAGGACGGCTCGCTCACCGAGGTGGCTCATTTTGCCGAAGCCGAATGGACGGCACGACTGGCCTACTACCCCTACATGGTAGAGGATTTCGGACGGCCTGGCAATGCCTCGCTGATGCGGCTGAAAAAAGACATACCCACCATAGTCCTTAGCCACCGGATAGCCTATATGAGCAGCGACGGATTCCATCTGTCAGGCAACGGCGACGGCAACGGGTTCCTCTACCAACGCACCGACCTCAGTGCCGAAAAACGCTTCTGGCTCGACATCATGGGCTTTGCCGACCTGAGCCTCAAGGCGGGCATCATCTGGAACCGTGTGCCACTGCCGCGGCTCATCATCCCCGACGGCAACATCGGCATCTTCCTTGAGTCCTCAGCATTCAACACCATGTACCCCATGGAGTTCATCGTCGACCGCTACGTGTCGCTCCATGCCACCTATCACGCCAAAGGCCTCATCCTCAACCATGTGCCGCTAATACGCCGCCTAAAGCTCCGCGAAGTGGTAGGCTTCAACGCACTCTACGGCGCGCTATCCGATAAAAACAACCCCTTTAAGGCTAATAATGCCGGCCTCTACCAATTCCCAACCGGCACCCAGGCTCTGGGCAACACCCCCTACATGGAGTTCAGCATAGGCATAGAGAACATCTTGCGAGTGTTACGCATCGACTATGTCCGCCGCCTCACCTACACCGACGGCCTCACCCCCAGCCAGTGCGGCGCAATCCGCTTCGGCGTCCGCCTCATGCTATAAAAACGGAAAACTGAGAGCGGGATAGTCTCGGAGAGGCTTAATCTCAATAACACCGTACAAGCGGAGCGCAGTGCGGTGACAGACACAACAACCCTCCCTGCGTCTCGAAGAGACGCCACCACAACCATATTGATAGAAAAGTCATACGTTATAGCGAGTATTGTACTCAATGAGAGATTAGGCATTCACTCCACATAGATAGTCTCGCTTTGCGGGGACGCAAAGCGCCACGATGTGATCTTGTGAAATTTTAGGGTCAACTGTGGTAGCATTCTGTTTCGATGTTAAGCTTTTTCTATCCCCCCAAAAAACATGTTTCGAAATGCAAAGGTACTAATCATCTGCGTAATGATGAAATGTTTTTTCAGTATCAACTTAATATTGTAATTTTCATTATTCTTTGAAAAAACAATATTCCTGCGATAAAAAACACCACTATTGCCTCTATTCAGCCCTAGAAGACATTATTAAATCATTTGATTATCATTATATTTACAGAGAACCTTATCTAAAATTGCATCAGTATCGGAAAAAATGCGTACATTTGCAGCGCAATTTGACGAGAGTCATGTCATATGCTGCAAAGAAAAGCATTTGTATGGATTCACTATAGAAATTTGCCCAAATTACTATATGTCAGAAGAATCTTCGATACTGATGCCTTTGCTCGTTTTGGATATGTTTTGGCTCATGGCCTCTGCATATTTTGAGCATGGATAAGGTTCAAAGGTTTCTTTTCTGACAGGTCGGGCAAAACCTCTATAGTAAGAAACTAGACAACATTGATTCCATGCTTGTTTTTATTTAGCCGTCATCGGGAATCAGGTCGGCATATTGAAAAATAACGACAATGGGAAGATGTGAAATCTGTGGCCAGATAAACGGTCACGCCGACGGTTGCCCTAATAGTAGCAAAGAGACCAAAAATCACGGAGGTGAGATCCGTTGCAATTTTTGTGGTACAATGAACCCTGCTGGGGCAAAAAAGTGTTGCAGTTGTAACGCATCACTGGAAGGCTCAATTGTAAGGGAAAGGATAAACAGTTTGCCGCCAAATCACGATAGTCATCGTTTCAGCAGTTCAGAGATGAGACAGCCCACGGTGGGAGAAGACTATGAGGAGAGAAACAGCAGTTGCCCTGTTTGTGGATATGTGCTTCGTCCAGGAGTCAAAGTATGTCCAAATTGTCAGAATAATCTTGAACAGAAAGATGAAAATGAAAAAGGAAGCAGGCAATCTGCTTCTTTCAGCCGGAATCAATCTGAACCAGTCTGGAATATGGCTAATCCGGAATTCAAGATCGGATTATGTGACAAAAACGGAAATCTTGGTGAATCTAAGACATATACAGTCGACGATGTCATTTTAGGCAGGGAAGAACTTGCGCCAAACGACAACCATATTTCCCGAAAACACATCCATGTGACAAACGAGGGAGGACAATGGTATATTGAAGATGTCAGTTCTACGCATCAGACATATCTTGTTGTCAAGGGGAAGACCCCAATCGACAATGGTGATGTCATAGTATTAGGGAATAAGTATTTCCGTTTTGAAACAGGACAATAGGTATTTTATTATGATGCCTCAAGAATGTATATTGAAATCTGGTGATATCATCAAGGGGAAAAACAATACTGACACTGCCAAGAATTATGAGGTTATCCGCAAACTTGGCGAGGGCGGCTTTGGTATAGTGTATCTTGTAAAATCATGTACCGATGAAAAATCGTTTGCACTGAAGGTGTTGAAATTATGGACTCTAAATAAGAAGGAACAAGATAATTACAGGAAGCGGTTTGAAAGAGCCTACCAAGTAATGAACGCTCCAAGTAAACATCTGGTTCATTCTGTTGATTGCGGCGAAGTCGAAGGCAATCCCTTTTACGTGATGGAGTTTTGTCCTAATGGTGATTTGCTTGACTATTTTGAAAAAGTCGAGAATAGCCGCCGAGAACAAGAGGTTATACGATGCATGCATCAGGTTCTTCTTGGACTATATGAACTGCATAGCAAAGGAATGGTGCATCGTGATATCAAACCAGAAAATGTCATGCTTCGTACTGATGGGACAATTGCTCTGAATGATTTTGATTTGGCTGGTGATGAAAACAACCGATACACCACACAATATGTAATGGGTGTTCCTAAGCAATCGTTCTATACCAAAGCTTTTGCCCCCCCAGAACAGGTCAATCCTATCCGTGGAAAAAAGGAGGTAATGGTTATGCCTACGATAGACGTTTTCGCCTTCGCTGTGATGAATTACATGTTACTAACTGGTGCATTCCCCTTTGGCTCAATCCGTACCGATTCCGATATGGCAGTCTACTATGCCCATGCAAACAATGATGAATGGAATCGCAATGCTTTAGCTAATACTAATAATGCGAGGTTTTGGATGAATTTTTTGGAGCCATGTTTGAAAGGAAACTATCAAAAGCGACAGGGTGACGTCAAAGAATTAATTGCCCAGATCGAAATGCAATTTCCACAAATATGTAATACTCAGACAAGTGATAATAATTATACCCATAGTAAAAGTAGGGGAATAATTCACAACTATCCACAAATATCCGATTATGGTTTAGTGGTTTTATATGGGGATAAAAGGGGAATGCCGCACACAGGATTACGTGATAAAGGCAAATGTATATTGACAATTGGGCGTCACTACGACGGAGTGATTAATGATATCGAACTATATGACGACGAAAACCGATTTATTTCACGTCATCATGCAACATTAGAATGGGATGAGACTGGCCATCATTGGTATATTCGAGATGGACAATACCTCAAAGAAACACATTCTTGGCAGCGTTCAAAAAATGGCACATACGTCAATTCTCGTGAAGTCGATGGATTGAATGGTGTTCGCCTTGAGGTAGACGATATCATTTATATTGGGGAAATACGCATCCGAGTTTATGGCTATGATTCAGATGGATGGTTATATTATGGTGGAGAGAGGCATAAGAACCCACGTTGGACTTAATAAATGAATTATGGAACGCAAAGAGATAAATGTATTTGGTACTTCATTCCTTGACCTACTTTCAGGTGCTTTGGCCGCAGTCATCATTCTGTTCGTTATTGTACCCAAGATGTCATCCGCAGACCAGCAGGCGATGGAAGAAATTACACAGGCTGGAATTCAAGTAACAGAACTTGCAGAAATGATGCAACAATTGGAGAATTCTGTTCCACAAGAGCAGTTTGATGCAATCATGCAACAGATAGAAGAACTCCAAAACACGATCGAGCGACTTTCAGAACAGGTAAACACAATGCAACAGCAGTTGGCTCAGTCCAGACAGGAAAACGAGAGGTTGAGGCAAGAAATTGAACAGTTGCGACAGCAAGCAGAACAAGCGGAACAACAGCGGCAACGTATTGCCGAGTTGGAGGAACAACTGAACAGGCAAAGACAAGCCAGCCAAGTTGGCCGAATTTTTGGCGTGGACGCAGAACTCGGCGTGGTCTGTTTGTGGCGAGAGAACATTGATGTTGATTTGTATGTTACGGATTTGAACACCAATGAAACTTGTTTTTACCATAAAAAAATAACTGCTTTTGGCCAGTTGAATGAGGATATAACCTCACGAGAGAATTCTGATGATGACAGGTATGAATTGTTCTATCAAAGACATATCAAACCTGGCAGGTATCGCATTGCAGTTAACATCTATAGCCAAGCATCCATGAGTAATGCATCATCAGCACACGTCGAAGGTTATGTGACATTACACCCTGGCAAAGCAAATGAAATAAAAATCCCATACCGAAGAATCACGCTTACCACTCCAGGCCAAATGGTTACGATTGGTGTCTTAACAGTAACAGAAAACAATATTAATTTACAACAACAATGATAAAGACAAGAACAAGCAGAGTAGTTATCAGCATCCTGTTGGCTGCTATTTTGATGGCCATTCTTGTAATGATTGGCAACTTAGGAGAAAAACCTGCAAGGATTATTGTTATGCTTGGTGGCGACCTACCTGCAGGACTAATACAAGGTGCCACCTATTTCCTATTCTTCTGGGGCATCTTGGAAGTTGCTGCCATAAGCAACAAATTGCGTTATGAAGAGCAGGCTTTCGACAGACATTTTTTGGTCGAGGATAAAGAGTGGCTATATAGTGCCGACGATGCTTATCAGCTGAAACAGAAACTGGAGGAGAAAAACAAGCAAACGCATTTCCAGTTGGTAGACCTTGCCATAATGGTATGTTTGAAGTACCGCATAAGCAAATCATCATCCGAGGCTTTGAGTGTGCTCGAAAGTGAATCGGCCAATTTGAATGCCGAAGTGGAAAGCGACCAGTCGTTTATTCGCTATATTTCGTGGGCCATTCCATCCGTGGGTTTTATTGGAACCGTACTCGGAATTGCATCATCTTTAGGCTATGCCAACGAGGCTTCATCACCCGAAGGAATTGAGAAAGTCACCAGCGCACTTGCGGTGGCTTTCGACACCACACTTGTCGCACTCTTTTTAAGCATTATCCTCATGCTGGCCATCCATGCTCTCCAAAAACGACAGGACGACCTTTACACACGGATGAGGACGTATGTGCTTCACAACCTTATCAATCGTCTATACAAATAAAAAAAACAATAATATGGCTACACACGGAGAAACCCGAAATCAAACGTCCTCTATGCCAGGACGTAAACCATCGTTCTCACGCAGCATTGGTCAAAGCATCGGTGCAGCATTCGGGAAAAAAGATGGCTATTATTTCGAAATAGAATTCTTAAGCGACACGTCATCACATCATGTTGGTGAGAAGAAACAAATACTTGTCGACTATGTTGAGATTGGTCGCAGTAGCAGTTGCGCTGTAAGGTATCGGGATGAGGGCATCGAAGGTAAAGTGAGTGGCAAGCACATCTCAATCTCCCGCAACGGCGGTGAATGGACTTTGGAGCATCTTTCTAAGACAAACAGCACCATAGTCAATGGTGGTAGCCGCATCATAAGACCAGAAGATTCCTTCAAGAAATATGTGCTGCAAAACGGTGACACTATTCAGCTCGCAAAAGGCGGTCCGACAATCCGCTTTGTAGTTCCAAAAGAGAACAGCATACAGAACTTGCGCAGCAAATCTCGAGGAACAACATTTGTAAGGAATGTTGTAAGCCAAGCCATTGCACCCTATAAGAAAACCATAAAAACTCTTATCGGAATTATTGTTGCTTTAGCTGTATTATGGGTTGCTTATGCTGTTTATGAGCATATACATCACCAGAGAGTAATAGAGGCCCTTCAAGAAGAACTTGACAGAAATAATATTGAAAGAGCTGAAGAGGTTGCGGGTCTTCAGCAGAAAATAGAAGAGCAAGAAAATCGAATATCAGCCCAAGAACGTAGACGACTAGAATCTGTGACACCTCCGACTAGAGAACCCGGCATTGATGAGATGATGAACAACCAAAATCTTGCAGCCGATGTATTCTTTATTGTTGCAAAAACCGTAGTGGTAATTAATGGTGAAGAGGTAGAAATCCCATATTACTATAGAAATGAAAGTGGTGAGGTTCGCACGTCACAATATGGTTGGACCGCAACGGGTTTTCTGCTAAACGATGGCCGCTTTGTCACGGCACGTCATTGTGTCGAAGGCTGGTGGTATAATTCCTATAACGACACAAACTCTTATGCTCAATGGGCAAGATCAACATTAACGAGGTCTGACTTGAAGATGAAATCGTACATAACGGCCTATTCAAGCAAAAGCGGACGTCGTATCTCTCTTACTTCCGACCAATTCCACATAGACAGAAGCAGAGATCATGTCGAAACTGTCGCAACCGCAGAGGACGGTACGGCCATAAAGTGGCGTTTCGTATTCCCATTAATAGAGGGTTGGGATCCTACAATGTTTGCCACGGATTGGGCATGGGCACAAACTCAATATACAGGTACGCTGGAGGCTGATGCCACATTGAGCACGAACCTTTCAAGTCAGCAACAATTGCTTGTTATGGGTTTCCCAATGGGACTGGGGGTCGAAAGTGCAAGCAGGATAGAACCTATTTCATATCAAATGAATGTGACCCAATCTGGCATTTCCAGTAATGGATGTATAATGCATTCAACAGGAACAGACCATGGTAATTCTGGTGGACCCATTTTTGCAGTTAAAAATGGTAAATTAGTGGTCGTCGGAATAGTTTCACGTGGGGATAGTAGGTCTTCACTGTATAATTGGGCTGTGCCAATAAGTAGAATCGGAAACAGATAAAACCATGAAAAGAATACTCATAACGACTTTTGTATTGTTGCCGATAGCCGTGTCGGCTCAATGGGGCATAACTCCCAATCAAGCAATGGTGAAGCAGTCTATTGAACCTTCGCTTGTTGTAGTATGCAGCGCATACAAATTACAAGATAGTTCAGGGCAACATTATGGAAGAAACAACCGGACAGAATTCAGTCAAGGATATACTTTGGGCATTGTAACCGACTCTGGTCTTATTACAGCCTCGTCATCCATTAAACCATGGTTGTACGACACAGACTACACGCGGTATAGTCAATCTCACAAACCCGTACTGAGTGAAATGTCCTTTCGACCAATTGGGGATAGTTCGTACAGTTCTTTGCCAATAAGCATAGATTCTTCATCATCCTTAATAATGAGTGTGCGTTCAGATTCTTTAGTCAACATCCCCGCTTTGTCGATACATAGCGACACTTCTTACAGGAATGGTTGGTTGCTTTGGTGTTTCGCATCGGATACACTTGGCAAAGCAGGTGCAGTTTCAACGTCGGCTATTGTATGTTCCTCGGAATTAAATGGCTCAATAACAGCCCAACCCGTTGTAGTTCCAGCAATGCCAAGTATGGTTCGCGACAGCGTTGCCGCACCTAAACCTGTCGGTGCTGTATGGGTTGTACCCACATATCCAAAGGCCGGCATGATACAATTAAGGGTGGCTGGCATAGCAATTAAGGATAGTGCTGGATGGTTGCTGGTACCAATTCACCGTAACATTGCTAACAATCAAGTTGGTTCAAGCCCTGATGAGGAACCTGTCAACGAACTGACTCCATCACCTCACTCACAACATAATCAGGGTAAAAAGAATAAAAGAAACAAGAAAAACTAATGGAACAAGTAGAATCATTCAGTTACAGGATAGCCGCACGAACCGAAGCAGCTGGTAAGTATGACCCCTGTGCACCTCGCGAGGGCAATGAGGATAGTTTCGCTATCATTCCTAATGTGGGCGATATAGGAGCATCCGTTTCCTTCGACACCACCACATCTTTACCAGAAAAGGGTGTTTTGATGGTAGTGGCGGATGGTATGGGAGGACACAATGCCGGCGAAGTCGCATCTCAAATAGCTGTAAGCACGGTTAAGGAAATGATAGCCTCAGCAATTGTATCTGAAAAAGATTTTCCTTCAAGGGAATCCCGTGCAAAACATCTCGAGAAGATTGTTAAATCAGCAGACCAAAACATACGTAACGATGCCGAAGCCAACCCCAACCGCCATGGTATGGGAAGCACAATCATTATGGCATGGATTGTGGGAAATGAATTGACGGTTACATGGTGCGGAGACAGTCGAGCCTACCGTTACCATCCGAGCAAAGGGCTGGAAATGCTTTCTGAAGACCATTCTATGGTACAGGATATGGTTCGCAAGAAACAGCTCAAATATGAAGAGACTTTCTCTCATCCACAGGGCAATATCATCACCCACTGCCTTGGCGGTGGAAGCAAGGGTAATGCCGGGCCCGAGTCTCGACAGTTCGATTTGGAAGATGGAGACTTAATCATGCTTTGCAGCGATGGCTTGAGCGGTGTGCTGTTTGACGACGGACGCCTCCGATCAAATGGCGAGCCATATTCGGATGAAAACATCCAAGATATTCTGTCTCGAAATAGGGATTCATTAAAGGACACCCTCACCTGTCTCTTCGATGCCGCCCGACGTTGCGACTGGTATGACAATGTGACTGCAATCCTCTTACAGATTAATGAAAATAAAAATGAGGAGTCTAAAGACATCGTAATAGAAGAAACTTCCCAAAATGAAAATCCAGAAAATAGCCAGATCAAACAGAAGAAAAATGTATTCCATGGTTTGCTTGATTTTTATCACTGTCATCGAAAGCAGCTTTCAATAATTGTTGGTGTGATTGTCGTAGTGTTGGTATTCATTTCTGGCATGATGGTACAAAACCATAGACTTACGCATCCCGGACAAGATACTATGTTGTATGCTGACACGGTTTCTGATACTGTCGAAGAGCAGGATGTCAATGCTGAAGATCAAGGCGTTGATACTGAAGATCAGGGTGCTGATGCTAATTCAAGAGCATCAAAACCCGTCACGAAAAAAGAGCCAGTCGATACAGCAGAGACTAAAAGTGGTAACGCCAATAAAGACCTGACCCCTACCACTTAATCGCCCGAATGTCCTTCCTTCTTTGTTTCAAGGTCATTACGTCCTGTTTTTTTACCCAAGTAAATCGTGAGTAATCAAAACAACAAAGCACCTATCAATCAACACATAAACAGACACCAACAAAAAGACTAAACAGTTAATCTAATCCTTGTAATTGCATGAAATATAGCTCGCTTTTTCTCGCTCTCATATTTCTTTCTGCGAATGCATGGTCACAATGCTATCAACCTAATATTAAAGAAGCTGATAAAGCATTTGATGCAGGCAAATTCAAGGAAGCAAAATCATTGTATCAAAAGGCCCTAAGATGTCCAGATGCCAAGAATTTCAATGAAGGACAAACTGCAAAAAATGGTATTAGAAAATGTGATAAGAGGCTGCAAAAACCAAAAAGAACTTCGACGTTACCAAATCCTACAGATATGGTCAATGTCGAACCAAATAGTAGATATAAATATGATATTATTGCAGGTTTCTCTGTAAATCTCGCATCTGCATCCCAATTTGCGAAAAAATTATTTGACAGAGGGTTACATAATGTATATATTATAAAAAGGAGTGACGTCTATTACGTAAGCATGGGAGGTTCTGATAATAGAGCTGGAATTCAAGGGATGTATGATTATATGAAATATTGGTGCCGCGAAAATGATGATTTGATATCAGAGGGGAATATAGTAATTAAAGAATGGTAATTTACAAATGATAAATATTACTAGTACTAATGAATTTACATAAAAATGACATCTTTGCAGGACGCTATCGTTTAGAAGAGAGGCTTGGCGCAGGAGGATTTGGTGAGGTGTGGAAAGCATTTGACAAGGTAACGCACAAATACTTCGCTATTAAAATCCATTTGAAAGGAGACAGTAAAAAAGCAGCTCAGGATATTGTCAAAGAATATACTCGTGTGATGCATATTCATCACGATAATTTGTTGACACCTTCTTATGTCGACATTACTGAAGGCACTGTTCCTTACCTTGTAATGGAGTTATGCAACGCCGACCTTGCAGACAAGGATCTGACTGAAATCGAAGTTTGGCATTTGATTCGTGACGTGTCTTCAGGCTTGAAGCGTCTGGCTGAAAACAAGAGACCCAAAGAACGTCTTGACGGCTCTTCGTCGGAAGTTGCAGATCCTATTGTTCATCAAGACATAAAACCTGCAAATATTCTAATCCGTACAAATGGCATGTATGCCATATCGGACTTTGGAATAAGCAAAAGAAGATTAAGCTCGCTTTCTTCCACGAATGATGATTCAGAGCATACTGTAGACAGTGCCATGACTGTAGACTATGCAGCCCCGGAACGTTTTCCAAGAGGAAAAGGATTTTCTGTGTTAGCAAGCGACATCTGGTCGTTTGGAGCTATGTTATTTGAGATAGTGGAGGGACGGCGACCATTTGTCGAGTGTGGGGGTGATTGTTTGAATCCGACAATAGGTCAGAAAATACCCGAAATAACGCGCAGGGGATTTTCTGATGAGTTGAAACAACTTATCTACGACTGCATGGCCAAAGAGCCATCTCAGCGCCCCCACGCAGACCAACTACTTGTTTACGCCCAAAATGTATTGAAAAGCGAACAAAGAAAAGTGGAATGGCCGGGCGCTCCTAAAGAGATAAAAGAGGATAAATTAAAAAGAAGGAAGTCATTCTCAGGTTCATCATCCCCTACCCCTCCGACACCGGAACCAGACTCCATTCCGCACACTTCTATATGGAAAAAAATGTCGGAGTTTTGGCACAAATACAACAAAACAATAACAAATATATTATTATGGGTGATGGCTGGTATTGTCCTTGGCTCATTGTTATTAACTCGATTTGGAAATGAGGAACGTAAAGCCTGGCATGCAACTAAAAAAGAAAATAATATTTCTTCATACGAATCATATATTGATAACTATCCACAGGGTGAGCATGTTGATGATGCGTTGATTTGTATGGTTCGGTATGACAATGCAGAGCATAATTTAGCAGCACTGAACTATGCATGGAACTATTCAGACCCTTCGAGCAATGCTTCCATAGGTGACTATTCATCAATTCACAATGAAACAACCGACACGATTCAGGCTTACCTTTCAAGATGCTCAGAATTATCAACAAGAATAGTTAATACACTTTCATCGTACACATTTAACTACTACTATTCTAAGTCCGAAGAAATGGGAAAGTTGAAACAGCTGGTACCTTTTGCGTTAAGTCTTGAGATTATGTCCGAACAAATGAAAACCTATTTTTCGGGAAATCCTAGTAATATCGTCACAACTGGTAGTTGTGGCATTGAATATTCAGGCTGTGATTTCAAGCAGCCAGATATAAATCGTTATTATAACGAAATATTGATACCTGTACTAAAGGAAGTAGACAGCGTGTTCTGTAATGGAAAGAGCATCCTTTATGAATGGAGAAGCAGCACCACAGCAGAATACGTACCTTACTATGATTCGGCAATTGCCATTGTAAATCAATATTTTTCATCCAGACGAACAAACTAATATAAGGCTTTTTAAACAGTTGTAATCCAACTTCAAACAAACACATTATCATGAAGAAAGTAGTTCTCTTTCTATTCATTTTTATCTTGTTTGTAGTTCGTTCCAATGCTCAGACGGGTTTTCCCCTCAACGCTAAGGCATGGACTACCAATTACTATTCACTGCTGATTTATACATCTTTTTATCGTGCACTCTATTTCCTAATTGAGGATCCAAATGCTAAAGATATTTATCTATTTCTTATGCCAAACCCTTCCGATGCTTTTCCTGTTGGCATAGAAAAAAACGGCTTCGAGTCAAATGAAATCTATGGACCTTATCACAGTGCTTTTAGCAATCCGTTCAAACACCTTGGCGATTACAGCATTGGCTTAGACGGTACGTATAAATGGAACCGCTTTGGAGTGTATGTTGGGGTCCATTTCAAGAGTCAAGGGATTACTTTCAAAAAAAATGACAATAATCTAAGGGGATTCTACTTTCAACCACGCGCTGGAGTTGTTATTGGAGAAAAATCATGATAGAATCAGGTGTCTTTTATGATTTTGTTGTTGGTGCTTCTGGTAGTCTGAAAAACGCAATAAAGAGTATGCTGTCATCCGGTCTTGAATTAGATTATGCACTGTCGTGGCGTTACTCTTACAGACAAAGCTTCGGCATAAGATTTATGATGCCTCTTCACAACTTCCTTAATGATAAATGTGAAGAAAGTATACTGAATGGTATGTACAGACGTGTGGGGTAGATCATGCTCTCTCAAAGATTATTATTCTAAGTATTTATTTAACAGTATATTATTATAACTACTAATGAAAAATCAAATCATCCTTTTTCTTTGCATAATGGCATCTATACATTTATGCGCCCAATGTTATGAGCCTCATTTGAAGAAGGCTGATGCCGCTTATGCAAGAGGAAATTACAAAACGGCAGCTGCTCACTACGACAGTGCCCTGTGTTGTCCTGATTCGAGAAGCCACGATAATGGCAGTAGAGCCAAAGAAGGGTTATACAAATGTTTGCCTGTCTTGACTGTCAATGGCGAGAAGGATATCATTGTCAAAGTATCATCAGATGCCGGCAAACAGTCCTTCGACATAAAGAGTTTAAGGCTCTCCTCGTGGTCTGTGATTTCAAACACGAATAATGGATTGTCTGTTACACCTGATGTTTCAGACGGCAAACTGACAGTGTCATGGAATGAAAATACTTCAACAGCCCCTCGAGAGTGGTTGATTACTATAAGTGGCGAAGGTGGATTTCGTCCTCAATGTATTGATATGAGATACGATGCCGTGGCAAAAATACAAATAATTCAAGCTAATGGTTGCCTGACCGTGAATGGCAGAACACATTTAGAACGCTCTTTCTCTTGGGAGGGGGGCGTGACACGTTTCGATGTCGGCGGCATACCCTCAGGACTGGACTATACCATTTCCGGCATCGATGCATCGTGGATGTCAGTCCAGAAAGAGTCAGACCAGTTCTTTCTGATTGTGAATACAAACGAAAGTAAAATCATCAGTCGAGACAAATCAATTACAGTTTCTTACAACAACCAGTCAGCAACAATACATGTAACTCAGTCTGATTGCAGCAACAAAGAAGATCTTAAAGCCAAAGCCCGTATAGATATCGGAAATCTGAATGTCAATCCAAATTCGGCCATACCGTTTAAGAAAGGTAATGTTAGCGGTTTTATAAGTCATAAAGGAGAGATTGTATTCATTTCCTCAACACTTTTCTATAAAAACAGATTTAATTTATGGAAACTTTCAATCAACAATACCGAAAATTCGGGTAGAGAACATTATGTTTGGTCATTTGGATTATATCCAATCAACAATAACTGCTTTTTGAAGGTTGAAAAAAGTGATGATGATATTGACAATAAGAATCGAACTGTTACCCTTTATTCTGTTGGCAAAAATGGAATACATGCATTGAAAAAATACGAATTGAACGATAAAAAGCATCTTGGGTTTCACAGATTTGATAACGATGATTATGCAATTTTTTACGATACAAATGATTATACTAATTTTCCTTATAACAATAGAGAAGCCCATGTTAAGCGTTGTATAGAATTATGGAATAACAATGGTTCATTAATACAAAAAGATTATACAGACATGGACTATGAAATGTCTCGTTTTTTTTCAGAAGACGGTATCGCAATAAAGTATAGTATATGGACAGGGAAAAAGATATATTGGCAATGGTTTGTAATTAAGAGAGATGGTACGAAAATACAGTTACCTAAAGATGTTTATGATGTGTATTTTATTGCAGATGGTATTATTGGTTTTAGAAAAGAAAATAGTTCGTCTGGATACTGTAATCTTGATGGAACAATATTGATAAAACCATCATATAGATTCATACTCCCTTTTTCAGATGGATTCGCCAAAGTCTATGATGAAAATAGTATGCGGTGGTATATAATTGATACAAAAGGAAACGTGTTTAATGAGGGTTTTTCTGAAGTTATTCCGAGAATATTTTCAGAGGGCTTGGCGGCTGTAACAACAAGCAATAGTGGCGAAAATAGCCAAAAGACAATTTGTTTTATTGACAAAAAAGGAAAGACACAATTCTGTATTATAGGGCATATTCATGATGGTTGTTATAGTCAGGATCATAATTGCCTTACTTATTTGTTTAAAAATGCCATTGCAGTTACCGAAGGGGAAGAGGGCTACAGCCTTATTGACAAGAACGGAGTGAAAATTGTTGACAGTGCATTCAGTCAATTGACTCCTATGATAAATGGTTTAGCAGTAGCACGAGGTAAGCACTCAACGAGTCTAATCAATAGGAAAGGTGAAATATATGATATTCCACGTCTTGAATGGCCGGATATTTCGTTCAATTCAGATGGAACATTAACACTTTTTGGCAAATACTATTGTATGACAATTGATTCCAACGGTAATTATATAAACGGAATGAACCATAAGAAGATTAATATTGGTAATACATCTTTTTCGCCATCAATCTTTTCTGTCAATGACATTTATGGGTTTTTCAATGATACGCTCGGCATCGTGACAATACAGCCTCAATTCAATCAGGCTCAGCCTTTTTCGGAGGAGCTGGCAGCTGTGAAGATTGGTGCGAAATGGGGCTATATTGATAAAACAGGCAAGATTGTGATACCTACAATTTTCGATAGTGCTGGTCAATTTACAGGCGGACGTGCAAAAGTAGTTATAGATGGAAAGAACTATTATATCGACAAGAGATTTCATATTATTGACGAGCTATGAGGTATAAACGATTGTTAATTAAAATGATGCAAATTTCTAATTGCTATAATAATAGAACCATGAAAAATCTCTTGTTTTTTATAACGGCATTAGTTATTGTCAATATGTCAATGGCTCAGTGTTATGAGCCAAACATACAAAAAGCCGATGCTGCCTACGCTCGTGGCAAATGGAACTCGGCATACGATTACTATAAGAAGGCTTCACAGTGCCCTGATGCAAATCGTTTCGAAAATGGCAGGAAAGCCAAAGAAGGAATGAATAATTGCAAGCCAGTATTGAAAATAAATGGTCAGAGGGAATTGGAATTGACTGTTGAACCAGATGTAACAGATATGACTTTCAGGGTTTCAAGTTCAATAATGGATTCTGACGGGTGGAGCGTTGCAAACACAACCATAACCAATTGTGAGATTGTTAATGTAGACAAGCAAAACAATTCGATTACTGTAAGATGGAATAAAAACTTGACAACTGAAGGCAGAAAAATGTCTTTTGGGATATATGGTTATGGCATTGAATATGTCACTGCTACAGTTAATATCTATCAGAAAGGATGGCAAGACAACATCGTGACAATTCCTCTTGGAGCAAAGTACGATTCCGTTGCAAAAGGATCAAGCGGCATATCTTTCGTTTTGTATCATGGAAAGTATGGATTTATCGATTCCAATGGGGTAGCTATAACCCCTCTGAAATATACCTATTCAGAAAAAACGACATACGATGATATGCATTGGGACGATAACGTAATGCTTGAACGCGTCTATCAAGAAGGGAAGTATGGGTTTGTTAGCAAAAAAGGTATAGAGGTGGTTCCTATTGTTTACGATACTGTAGTGAGATCTTCGTTGCGCTATGGTATTTCTACCACTGTTGTTAGAAAAGATGGTAAATATGGACTGCTCAACGGAAAAGGAGAGGAAGTATTACCCTGTATTTATGATGGTTTTGTCAGTAATTACAACGATTCATATCCTGTTTTATTCAAAAAAAACAACAAATGGGCATTGTTTGGCATTGGTTCATGGAATGAAGGGAAAATAGCGGTGGAGCAATTAACCGAATTCAAATATGATTGGGTCTGTAATTGCGGCTTCCCAGGCTACACAAGTTTGTGCAGAGTTGCAATCAAAAAGGTTGAAGGTGATAACACAGTCAATAAATATGGATATGTAAACTTGGTGGGCAAAGAGGTTATAACACCGCAATTTGAAGATGCTTATTGTTTTGGAGATAATAATCGAGCAAAAGTTATAAAGAATGGGAAAAGTGGCTTTATCAATTCCGTTGGTGAGATAGTAATACCTTGCAAATACGACGATGCAAAAAAGTTCAGAGAAGGATCTGCATGGGTGAAAGAGGATGGACTATGGAATCTTATTGATACCGCAGGGAATGTCATCACAAAAAACGGTTATAGAAAATTATTCTATGGAGGGAAGCCTTGGGTATTGGGCTCAGGCTATTTGGTGTCGAAAACAGGGCGTGACACTGTTATTATTGGTAATTATGGAAAAGAATACAACTCAGAATTTGATTTTAATAATGATTTCGATGGTCTTGTTAAAGCAGCAGAAAAAGGTATAGATGCTTGCCAATATGCTTTGTATCGGCACTACTATAGTAATAAAAATTATGCCAAAGCATTCGAATGGTGTCATCGTGCGGCACAAGGTGGCAATCCCGATGCCATTGCAGCATTGGCTTACATGTATTTTAATGGAAAGGGCTGTAAAATAGATTATGATATGGCAATTCGTTTGAACCTGATAGCCGCAAGATTAAATTTTAATTCTCAAGCTATTAATTATTGCGGTTATGCCCTTTGGCATGGAAATGGTTGCCAGAAAGACCGTGATAAAGCAGTGGTTTTCATGTATCTTGGGGCTCTTGCTGGTTACGACAAATGGTCACTCAAGTTCCTTAAAACACAAGGTGTGAACATCTCTGAATTAAAGCCTTATTAAGACTGTCAATATAAACAATTTGTAAAACTTAATAATCTTATCTTTATGAAAAAAACTAAACTTTTCCTTTCAGCAGTAATTTTAATTTCACTGTTTGCATCGTGTGATGATGATGGATTTGTCATCTCCTCTTCTTCATCATCAGAATCTATTGCCAGCGCGTCAGATTATTCTGCTTTCAAAATTCTTAATGGAGTGACTGTTCGGGACTCCATTCTTTTTCGAACAGGAGATACAGTCTTCTCGCTATTGTTTGAAATAGTTTCTCCTGTCGTGGATAATGTAACCTTGCTCGATGTCAGAACTGCCCAGCAAAAGGTGGTGGTGCTTCCATACGACACACTTCTCGTTTATCCGGAGTTTATTGTCAAGGACACTGTCGAATACCTGGTCCGCTGGAGCGAAGGGAGTGATGAGAACAACATACACTTTCGCTTTATAATTGAAGGAGATGGCGAAACGATTTCATGGCAACATCGTTACTGGTAACGTATTGTAATTTAACAAGTAGTAAGCATAGTATATGCAGTTGACCGCATTTTTGTATAAATTGAGGGGCGAATTATTTTTAGCCATTTCTTAAAGTTATTTTTGGCCATTTCTTAAAACTATTTTTGGCCATTTCTTAAAATAGTGATATCTTTGCACTTGATTAAATACAAAATCTATGAATGTATCAAACTATCTTCCAAGGATTAGCGACACCTTGCTCTTAAAAAAGCTCGACCTGTAAAGTTGCTAAGCCACCATTCTGAAGTTCAAAGTCCTTTCATTTAGCCATTGGGAGAGTTCTTCGTTGCTATTGACGGCAGAGATGACAGCGAGGGCGGCGATGCCACTGGGTGACCAGAACATGCCGTTGTGCGTCTGTCTCTTTGCGACGCATATGTCGTTCGCCTTCTCCACAGGTTTGCTGGAGTTGCGAAGGGCCAGAGCCTTTCGCATTGCATAGCTGGAGGTGCGGCATTCCTGCCGCACACGATAATTTGCCAAACCCTCGGCTTTCCCTTTGTTTTTCAACAGTTTGTTGTTAATGTGCGGCAGGAATGCCGCACCTCCTAATAACCTTGACCATCTTCTCGACCACTCGGCCGTCAGAGAAGTTGCTATTGGATTTAGGATATATGATGGTGAAACTCGCAATGTTTTTAGGAGATATTTCAAGTGAAAAACACATTTTTTCAACTTTACAGGTTGAAAAAAATTGTACTTTTGCACCCTGAAAACGGAACAATAAATAATAACCAAAACATAACAGAAACAGAAAGATAAACAGTAGATAAACATATAATATAGCGTTTACGCTCTAACTAGACCCTTGAAGTTCCACAAATCAATCATATCATAGTAAAGCGGTAAACGCCTGCGGGTATCGCGGGTGGAAAACCGGAGCAAAACCAGCCAGCACTCCCAAATGGACAGAAAACATCATGGGACGAGGTGAGAATTATCCTTCGAAAAAGGAAAAAAATATAAAACACTTTCCTTTTATAAAGGAAAAGTTTGTATATTTGCACTTTGTAAATAACTATCATAAAAAAGCATCATGACAGATAAAGAACTTGTAAAACAGTTGATTGTAAATTCTCAAGTGCGATTGGAAACGATTGATTCTGTTGAAAGAAATATGAAATTGCCCATAAGTAGTGGGAAAATAATAACTGTTCCAGGCGTTCGACGTTGCGGAAAGTCGACGTTACTTTTATTAACTATAAAACAATTGCTTGCAAAAGGAGTAGAACGTAAGCAGATACTTTTTTTCAATTTTGATGATGAACGAATAAAATGGGACGGTCAAAACCTTGACACGATTATTGTTGCATATCGCGAACTATATCCAGACATCCCTTTGCATGACGTTTATATGTTTTTCGATGAGGTGCAGATGGCTTCGGATTGGCAGAGCTTTGTCAGAAGAATATATGAGGAAGAATGCCGGAATATATATATAACCGGCAGTAACTCGCAGATGCTTTCATCAGAGTTGGCGACTGTTTTGAGGGGGCGGTCGTTGCAGTATGAGGAGTTCCCCTTGTCTTTCGACGAGGTTTGTCGATTCCGTAAGGTGGATACAAATCTTTACAGCGCCGCATCACGCGCGCGTTTGGTGACATTGTTCGACGAATACCTTATGTGGGGAGGATTTCCCGAAGTGGTAATGGCCGAGAAAGAGTTGCGGGACAAAATCTTGAGCGACTACTACTATGTGATGCTTTACCGCGATATGGTTGAACACTTTAACATCAGTCCGGCAACAGTTGTCCGATACTATATTCGCCGTGTCATGGAGAATGTCACTAAGCCAACGTCCATCAATAAAATCTTTAACGAGCTTAAGTCTATGGGAGTGTCGCTCAGCAAAGAACGTGCCTACACCCTTGCAGAGCAATGTGAGGCCATCTATCTTTTTTTACCCCTTAGCAGGTATACAGCCAGCGTGCATCGAGCCATAACCTCGGAAACGAAGTTCTATTGTATAGACAATGGTCTCCGCAAATTGACCCTTAAACCGCAAAGCGACGACAATGGGAAAATGTTGGAGAATGCGGTTTATCTGCATTTGAGAAGATCGCTTGGAGAGATGCAGAAACTCACATATTTTAAGGGAAGAGGAGAATGTGACTTTGTTATTAGTCGACAGGAAAATGTTGAAAGTCTTGTCCAGGTAACATGGGATATGAGTGAACCGAACACATATAACCGTGAGTTGTCGGGATTGCTTGAGGCTTCCAAGGCTACTGGGTGTCGAGATATGTGGATCATCACACACGAAGAGGAGCGGGATATAGAAACAGAATGTGGGGTAGTTCATGTTGTCCCAGCATGGAAGTGGACATTAGATGCGAGCGCTTCATAAAAAATCGCCCTATAAACAGTAGTTTTTTTATGAATTGCTGGAACTTTTATTATTCCACAAATTGTGGACCACAAATTTGTGAACTTTTCAAGACTGGAGCTGGTACCATCTCTCCGAGGCTTTTGGGGATACGTGCAGATAATCATGGAAAAAAATATCTCGGATTACAAATCCGAGATAACTAAGGTACGTGCGGATAATCATGAAAAAAAATATCTCGGATTATAAATCCGAGATAACTAAGTAACCAAGGATTTGTAATCCGAGACAGGTTAGTTGATGTACAATCAACTATTTATGTGTTTTGTTTTTAGAGTCCCAGCACGCTTGCGCCCTGCTTGTAGACAATGTCGCGTGGGATGTTGGCGTCGCGGATGGCATCGAGGTCCTGCTGGAGGTCGGCACTGATTTTGCCGTTCTTGTCGCTGTAGGCCTTGGCGGCGGCCATGTCGCCCTCGCCTTCCATGGCGATGATGATTGATGCCCACTCGCGTGCGGCGGCGCGAGCCTTCTCAACATTGATGACATATTTGCCCTGAGCGTTGCGGCTGAAAGCGCCGGCCTTCTCAAAGAAGTTGTAGCACATGATGTTGGCAACACCGTGAGCCTCGGTGGCGCCAAAACGGACGCTGCGGAGGATGCCGGCGATGAAGGTGATATAGTTCTGAGCGACAGTGGTGTTGGTGATTTCGCCACGCTCGATGAGCTGCTCGGTGAGGAACAAACCGCACACATCGGCCTTGGCCTCCTCCCATGCGCTGTACTGTGCGCCGAGAGCCTGACGGCAAGGGCCACGGCCGGTGACGGTGTTCTTGATGCCCAGACCGTGAGCCACCTCGTGGTAGCAGGTGTTGCCGAAGAAGGCATTGAATGTGACGCTGTCGACCTGCTCGTCGCAGACCATCAGCTTGGCGATGGGAATCATGATGTTGTCGAACTTGGCGCGCATGGCGTTCTTCAGCTGCAGACGACGGCTACCCTTGGCGAGCTGCACACGCTCGTCGTTGGGGAGGTTGATGGCAATGGTCTTGGAGCCAGCATTGCAGTCGCCACCGTAGTAGACCACGTCATAGACGTTGATGTCGCAGTCGGTACCCGGCACCTCTTTCTTGTACTTCTCGTCGCAAGGGAGGAGTTTCTGCATCTCGGGCAGCATGGCTGCAAACTTGGAGAGGTCGTTGCTCCACTGCTCATCCTTGATGAGGACGTAAGCCTCCTGCGAGCATTTCAGGCCGTGCAGGGCGTCGTCGTAGTTCTCGATGGGGCCGACGACAAAGTCGAGCTTCGAGTCTTTCATGTCCATCCATACCATGTCGCTCTGGAAATAGTCGTCGGTCTTGAAGGCCTCGCGGCGAGCCTCGAGGTATTTTTTCAGGCCGGCATTGTCGGCAAGGGCGATAGCTTTCTCGAGCAGGGCGTCGACCTTGGCGAGCTGTTCTTTCCAAGCCTCATGGTAAGGCATGACGTAAAGCTTGCCGTTCTGGTCGCGGCGGATGACGCTGTACTGGCTCTCCTTCAGAGGGTCTTCAAGGGCTGCATACTCCTCCTCGGTCATGTCTGTCGGGTAGAAGTTGGCGCCCTTGGGGCGTTCACCATAGCCGGGGACAAAAGGTTTCTCGCTGTCGAGACGGTCCCAGGCGCCATACTGGATATTGGCGAAAGCGCGGATGGCGGGGTCGCTGATGGCGTCGAGGGCCTTGCGGTTCTCGTTGCCGAAATACTGGTCCCAGTAGATTTCGTCCATGATCTCGCTAATCTGGATGAAGATTTTCACCAGCTCCTTCTCGTTGGCCGAGAGGCCGGCAACAAGGTCGGATTTAAGTTCAAACTCAGCATATTCGTCAACTTTCTGCTGAATTTCGGATTTTTCGACGGGCTGCTGTTTGCCTTTGCAACCAACGGCCATAAGCATTGCTGCTGCCATAACAAATAAAGTAATTTTTTTCATTGTATAATGTTATTGGTGAATATCATGGGTGGGCGGGGTGGGCATTAAAGCATTCAAGATAACGTTATGCCACTTTGAATATTGCTCACAATAAAAAAGAATTTTCCGCGTTTCGGAAAAAGATGAAAAAAATAATTCTACCCATACTGCTTCTCGCCTTTCTATCCCCTACCTTCAGTTTCATTGCCGCCCAGCAGCGTACCACTGGCTATGGCGGCAAGGTGGTGGATGCACAAACCGGCGAGGCGTTACCCTTCGTGCAGGTCGGCTTTGTGGGCACCACCATAGGTACCACGACCGACCTTGCCGGCAAGTTCTACATCTCCAACACCGACGGACACGACTCGGTAAGGCTCCAGATGATGGGCTATCAGCCACTCGTCGTCGCCGTCAAGGCCGGCACCGTCAAGCGTAACGCAAAAATCGCGCTCACGCCCAAGAGCAACCTCATGAAGCCAGTGGAAATCAAGGCATCGAAGAAGAAACGCAGCCGCTACCGCCGCCGCAACAACCCCGCCGTTGAGCTGGCCGAGAACGTCATAGAGCATAAGAGCCAGAACCGCATGCAGGGTCTCGACCAGTACCGTCGCCGCGCATACGAAAAGACCATCATCGCTCTCGACGACTTCTATCCCGACTTCGAGAACAAACGCCTCTGGCGAAAGTTCAAGTTTCTGGAGAAATACATCGACGAGACCCCTTTCGACGCCACGCCAATACTGATAGTGTCGATGCGCGAGAAGATGATGGAGCAGTCGCACCGCATCAAGCCCAAGCAAGACCGCACCCTCATCACCGCCAAGCGTGCCGAAGGCCTTGACCAGGCCCTTGATGTGGAAGGCATAGAGCAGAGCCTCAACTCGATGTTTGCCCCCATCGACATATACGACAACGACATCGAGCTGATGCTCAACCATTTCACAAGTCCTCTCAACAGCACCATCGGCACCACCTTCTACCGCTTCTTCATCACCGACACGGTTGAGATGTTCGGCGTGCCGTGCGTAGAGCTTTCCTTCGTGCCCTCCAACGTCCGCAGCTACGGCTTCACAGGACAGATGTATGTGGCCCTCGACTCCACCTACTCTGTGGTACACTATAACATGACCGTCTCCAAAAACGTCAACCTCAACTTTGTGCGCGACCTCACCATCGTGCAGAACTACCGGCTGGCCACCGACCGCGACTCCATATTCATGAAGAATTCCCTCTCCCCAACTGACACATTAACGAATTCCCACATTTCCGCATTGCCCAGCTACCTCCCCGACCGTTGCGATGCCTACGGCCGAATGTATATCCACAAGAAGCTGCAGGAGATGTATGTGCATCAGACACGCATCTATTTCTCGCACGACCTGACCCCGGAAGCCGAAATGCTGCCCGACAGCCTCTTCCCACGCTTTGTGCACACCGCCTCGCTGGCACGCACCAAGTGGATGCGCAGCCAGTGGAACCGCGAGCGTCCCATCATACTGACCCCCAAGGAGACCCTCACCGACAGCCTGCGTTACGAGCTGGCACGCTTCCCTGAATTCCAGTTTGTCAAGAAGGCCGCCAACCTCTATCTGGTGGGTTACATACCCACATCTACAGTCCGCAGCGAGAGCAAGTTCGACCTTGGACCCATCTTCAACTTCGTCAGCTATAACCACGAGGAGGGATGGCGCATCCGCCTGGGCGGCATGACCACCGCAGCATTCAACCCCCGCAACTTCCTAGAGGGCTATGTGGCCTACGGTTTCCGCGACCAACGCCCGAAATTCAACGCCACCTACAAGCATTCGTTCAACAAGAAAGACAAGCACTCCTACGACGGACGGCTCAACCAGCTGAGCCTCATGGCATCCTACGAGCTGGAGGCTCCCGGACAGGGGTTGGGGAAATACACGCGCGACAACATCTGGAGCTCTAACGACCGTCCCCACAGCGTGCAATATGTGCTGCAGTCGGCCCTACGCTACAGTCGCCAATGGCGCAACAACATCAGTTTCGATACCTGGGTGGCGGCAAGGCAATACGAGCTAGCCGGCACCCTCAACTACCAGCAGTATCAAGAAGATGGCACCCTCAAAGACTTGCGTAACTTCCGCGAAGCCGAATGGAAGGGCAGCCTTAGTTTCCGTCCCGACCTGAGTCCCGAGAACCGCAGACCCGGCAATGCAGGCTCCTTCTCGCTGCTGCGCGACGCCCCCTCCATCAGCATCTCGCACCGCGTCTCCATCCTCGACTGCGGGCTCCGTTTCCAGCGTACCGACTTCCTCAGCGACAAGCGTTTCTGGCTCGGTTCCTTCGGCCATATCGACACACGGCTGCAATCCGGAATGGTGTGGGGACGCGCTCCCTACACACGCCTCACCTTCCCCTCGGCCAACGACGGACGCTACGTGTCGGAGAACACCTTCAACACCATGCGCCCCATGGAGTTTGTCGTCGACCAGTATGTGTCGTTCTTCGCTTGCTACCACCTGAAAGGCTGGATCCTGAACTGGATTCCGCTCATCAACCGCTTGAGGCTACGCGAGATAGTGGGATTCAACATGATTTATGGCGGTCTCTCGGCGCGCAACAACCCCAACCTTCCCGAAGACCCCGCAGTGCATAATGCAGGCCTCTTCCGTATGCCCGAAGGGGTAAACACCCTTGGCAAAGAGCCTTATATGGAATTCAACATCGGCATAGAGAACATCTTCAAATTCATTCGCATCGACTACTTCCGCCGCATCTCCTACAACGATGGCATGGACTGGAAACAGAAAAGTTTTATAAAAATCGACTTCAAGTTTACGCTGTAATTTTTATGCAAGGTGGGCGGGGTAGGCAATAAAGCAATCAAGCAATCACTATTATACATGAAACGTCTCATTATCATCCTTTTTCTATTCTCCGTGGCTTTTGCGCAGGACACCCTCGACGACTACCGTCAGCATACCACATGGGGCTTTGTTACCGGAGCCAATATCCTCAACTACAGCCTCAACCTGCAGTCTGCCGTAGGCGCACCCGACAGGGCGGCACCAGGAATCGGGGCCGAGCTGGGACTCTTCTTCGACTACCACATCTCCGAGCCCTGGGCACTGCGCTTCATCCCGTCGGCAGGCATGGAGCATATACAGCTGTTCAAAGGCAGCGACGACGGTCATCTTTTCACCTTCGCCATGGAGCTGGGCATGGCAGCGGAGTATACGTTCAATCTCCGTCAATCGGAAGTCAACATCTGCCTCGGGCCCTACACCCACTTTGTGCTGGCTAGCACCCTATATGGCAGCAACGAGCTCACCAACCCCTACTCGCGCACCGTTGCCGCCGACCCCGTCACCGAACAACCCTCGTTCGCCATGGGCGACCTCAATGCCGGACTTGCCTTCGCCATAGCCTACCAGACACCCTCTTGGTGGTTTCTGCAGCTGGATGTGCGCTATGGTGTCACCGACCTCCTCAACGCCGACTCCCACCGCCTCTATGTCCGTCCGTTCAAAGCCGTCCTTTCCGTCGGAAAACGATTCCTGTAAGAAAAACAATGATTAATAAACTGTCAACCATAGTATTATTCATTCTGGCTCAGAGCATCCTTTTTTCCCCAAGCAGCGCTCTGGCACAGACTGATGACAACTGGGAAGGGAGCATTAAAAGCGTCTACCTATCCCCTGTCGACAACGAGCTGGGGCTGCCCGTCATCATTATGAGAGAGCCTGGCGAACCCACAACGCAGCTGCTGTTGCGTTTCGACATCCTCTCCCCCATCCCTCACAACCTGCGCTACCGCATCCGCCACTGCGACCGCCATTGGACTCCCGACGGTCTCGACCCCGCCGAGTTCTTTAGCGGACCTGCGGAAGGCAGCGTCGACAACTACCAGACCTCCTTCACCACACTCATCGACTATACCAACTACTACCAGACATTCCCTGTTGCCTACGGCTATTTTATCGCCTCGGGCAACTACACCATAGAGGTCTTCCCTGAAGGTGACGACGACAGCATACTCCTCACACGACGCTTCTATGTGGTTGAGAATGCCGTAGATATTGATGTCACCGTTGACCGTCCGCGAGGGGCCACGGGGCATTTCAACAACGACCAGGAACTGAGCGTCGCCGTCACTCCCAACAGGAACAGTTTTCTCACGGGCCAGGCAGACCACTACACCGTCGTCGCTCGGCAGAACCGCCGCGGGGACCTTACCCGCATACTCACTTCAAGCGGTTACAGCGGCAGTTCAATCCTCTATCAGTGGCAAAAACAGAATGTGTTCCCTGGAGGCAACCATTTCCGCTATTTCGACCTCAGCAATCTCCGTGCCACTATGTACCACGTGCAGCGCATCGAGATGGCCGGAGGCCATATCTTCGCCTTTCTGCAGCCCGACGAGCTGCGAGGCCGCAAAGTCTACACACAGTACAACAGCCTGAACGGAGGCATGAAAACCAATATCCGCGACCGCCAGAACCCTCAGATTGAGGCCGACTACGTGTGGGTCAACTTCAGCCTGCCCATAGAGAAGCCCTACCTCGACGGCAACATACACATAGTGGGAGAGTTGACCGAATGGAAGCTCGACGACAACAGCCGTATGGAATGGAACGGCCGCTACAAAGCCTACACCAAACGGCTGCTCCTGAAACAAGGCTACTATTCCTACCAACTGCTCTTCCTTCCTGTTGGCGACAGCGTTGCCCAGACCTCACGCATTGAGGGCGACCATTTCGAGATGCCCAACGACTACACCGTGCTGGTCTACTACCACGCCCCCGGCACGCGCTACGACCGCCTGGTGGGTATAAAGATTACCTCCACAATTTAAAGCCGACGACCTCTTTCGTCGTGTGGTCGATTGCGGCGAACTGGGAAGCCCTGTGGCCTACAACCCAGAGGATTGTGCCGTCGCCGTTGCAGAGAAGCCAAGCGTTTTCCTTCTCGTCCAACGACAGCTTGAGGTCGCTGAACAAGTCGCTGACAAGTCGCGTCCCCTTCATGCCGAAAGGTCGAAAACGGTCGCCATCCCGCCATCGACGCAACAGCAGCGGGAAAAGCAGCTTGCCCTTGTCGAACCATGCCTCGTTCTTAGGCAGTCGCGGCACCTTGCCTTCGTAACCGAAAACGCTTATGGACAACGATATCGGCAACGAGCGGTAATCCAAATCCTCATACAGCAGACAACTGTCACCTTGTTGTTGAGCAGTGTTGTCCGACCTGCTTTGGGAGACAGTGATAATCAGATTCTCACGGTCCTTCACCAGCCTATGTGTGGGCGAGAAGAACTGTCTGCCACTTTGTGCATCCAGCGAAGCGGCAATCTGGGCCGACACGGCACTGTTAAACCCAAATGGACGCAACAGCTCAAAAAGTATTGTCGGCAACGGCTGACACTTGCGTAGCTCACTGATATTGATTACGACAGCTCTCCCCTTCTCGCCGCCTTGCTCCTCCTCGCCCTTACCGCCATCGACGCACAGATGTCTTTTCAGTTCCTCAATTCTTCCTTGGTAGATGGTGTCGGCATCGGCAAGATGTTGCATATTGTTTTCCATGACGGCATCGAACGAGGGCGATATGTCGCGCAGCAAGGGCAACAGCTGGAGTCTTATGCGGTTGCGAAGATAGAGCGGCTGGGCATTGGTGACATCCTCCACATACTGCAACCCGCGACTGGCAACGTAAGCGTCAATCTCGTCGCGGCCAAAGGGCAGCAGCGGCCGGACAATAGCCCCGTTGCGTTGGGGAATGCCATGCAACCCTGCTATGCCAGAGCCACGCAGAAGATTGATAAAGAACGTCTCTATGGCATCGTCGCGATGATGAGCCGTGGCTATCAGGCTGTAGCCCTCCCTCATTCTTATCTCTTCGAAAAAACGGTATCGCAGTCTCCTGGCAGCCTCCTCGACAGAGAGGCCTTCAGCGTTGGCATACTCAACCGTGTTGAACTGAGCGACAAAGCAGGGCAGCGAGTGATTGGCAGCCAGATGCCTGACGAACGCCTCGTCGCGGTCGCAATCGCCTGGACGCAGATGAAAATTGCAATGAGCCACACCGACATCAAAGCCGGCGCGGCACATGAGATCGAGCAGCGTCACCGAATCGCGTCCGCCACTGACAGCAAGGAGCACCCGCTGCCCATCGGCAATAAGGTGCTCCCCGCTAACGTGTTTTATGAAATTCTGTAGGTCTATAAGATTAGTTTTTTGATTGTAGAGTTACTTCGACAGTACCATGCGGCGCATCAGCTTCTTGCCATCCTTCTCGATGCCATAGTAGTAGACACCGGAAGTGAGTCCGTCGGCATTGTAGTGTATCGACTGTTCGCCAGCCTCATACTCCTGCATCTTCTGATAGACCATGCGTCCAAGCTCGTCCATCACGAAGAAGCGGACATTTCCTGACGTGGGCAGATAGAAGTCGATGCGGGTAGTGTTGTCGAATGGGTTCGGGTAGTTCTGCTCGAGCTCCATGCCGCCATCCTTGTTGGCGAAAGGAATGCCAAGATAGTTGACCACCTCGATGCGAGTAGTTTGGTTGTTGGATGAGTCACTGTCGCCAGCACGGAATTTAAGCTCCATATAACCAGTATATTCGCGCTGCGAATTCTTCTGAATCTTATTTGGCAGGTCGACATACCAGACATGTCCTGGTTCAGTAGTGATATGATATCTACCCTTCAATTTCTCCCCGTTGATATAACCTACGACCTCAAAGTCTTGGTCATTACGGGAGACGACGTTGCCGACATTCTCGAATTCGAAACGCACAAGGCAAGAGTCTGAACGGTTTTCCTCGACAAGGACACGGATTGCCTTCATGTCTTCATAGCGGTCGACAATGACGTCTGTGGTGTCGTTGCTCGGATCCATATCGCCAGCTGTCTTCACATAGCCGGTGACATACCTGAAGTACTCGGCGTGCCATTCATACGAAACGGGGAACTCATAATACAAGGAGCTCAGTGCCGGCAGCGGGGTCGGGCAATGATAAGTAGTCTCGACAAGCGTCGACGTGTCGTTGTAGTACCAGAAGCCCATAGTCATGTCTTCCACTGCACGGGCTCCAACATTGTCGACAATAAGCTGAATCTTCGTGGCATGCTGGTTGGACGTGTTGACAATCACAGCACGGGCCTTGAGGTCGGTGATGGCCGAGAGACCATGTATCTTCATGGCTATGGTGTCGTTGTAGACATAGTCGTCATTGTCGAGCTTTATGTAAGCCAAGAGATCCATGATACCCATCGAGGCACGGAACTTCTGCTTGAACGAGTAGTTGAGATACTCGAACGATTCAAGCTCATGGCCTAAGATGTCGACAAAATTGATGGTCTCGTTCACCTCGAAGTTGCCGTTGTAGATATAGGTCACATTGGCGGAGGCCACAGGAGCCTGGCCGAAGTTACGGATTCGCGTTGTCACCACAATCGAGTCGCCGGCGATGCAACGTTCGAGAGGGCTCTGGAACGATATCATACCCATGTCGTTGTCGAGAGGTGCAAGACCGAAGTCGGCACAGACGCTGTCGTTGTCGCGGTAGAGGTCCATATTGACTGTGGTGTAGGCACAGATTGAGAAGGTGTCGGGGAAGTCGTTGCGGACGATGAAGGGCGCGTTGAACTCGAAGAGGTCGGTGCCGCCAGGCAGCAGGCCCTCCTCGCTCTCGTAGGTACCAATCTTGGCAAGGTTGCTACCATAAGGCAGGTAGGCAAGCTCGATGCTGTGGAGAGTGTCGAGACCATAGTTCTTGATGATGACCTTCGGGTTGATTGTTTCGCCAAACTTGGGCAAGATAGGATAGGTGATAGCAATCACACCCACATCGAGGTTACGGCGGGCACGGCCAACCTTGAAGTTGTCGATACCGATACCATCGCAAGCCATCGACTCAGTTTCGGCCTTGTAGACGAAACGAAGTTGGAGACGCTGCTGGAAGTCGCCGCCAATCTTTGAAAGCGGGAAGCGACAGAACTGGTAGCCATAGCCAGAGCTTATCGAATCCCAGCCGGCACCAGTGTTGTACCATAGCGTGTCCTGACCGGTGCTGATGTTAACCCAGCGGCCCAGGTAGTCGCTGTATTCGATACGGGCCAGATGACCTTCGGCCATGTCGCGAGCCACCCAGAGTTCAAGGGTGTCGGGACGGAGCACCGAGATGTCGAAAATAGGCGTGTAGGCGTAGCTCACATTACCCGTGGCGGCCACATTGACCAGACCACTGATATTGGTTGCCATGATGTTGGAGTCGCTGACGCAGGCCATAATGTTTGGCTTGTGCGACTGTCCACGCTGCCAGAGGTTGGTGTTGAACGGCGAATAACCTTTAGGAGTAAACCAGTCGCTGAGGCCCTCGAAGTTGTCGGCATAGATGAGGGTCTTCAACGGTGCACGGTAGTACTGGTAGAGCAGAGTGTCGTTCTGGATGCAGGTGTCGCCAGGTGTGGTGACGACGCAACGGAAATTGGTGACACCCTCGGCGAAGACACGTCTGGGCAGTTCGACGACAGCGCTCTCGCCGCGAGCCAAGGAGCCAGTCCAGTTGATGTCGCCGGTCTCGAGAGGATTGCCCTGATTCTGGAAGCGGTAGGATACTGTCGCGCCGCTGATGGTCTGGTAGCCCTTGTTGGTAATCTGGACAAAGACGGTCACAGAGTCACCTGCAGTGTAGCCTGTATTGCCTCCGATGAACTGGGAACGCGGCGACACCACGCGGGCGGCGGCAATGTCGATATCAGTAGGACGGTCTTCGATATAGAGCAGATAGTCGTGGACACAGCCAAACTGGATGCTCTTGGGGTCGCCACTGGTCTCGAGGAACGACTGTGCCTCGTGGGCACCCTGATTGACGACAACACGCATGCGTGTGTAGCCGGTGCGGATATTGTCGGGGAGGTTCAAGAGGAACTTCTTGGGATGTGCTGCAATGATAGTGTCTTGATAGACAATCTCAGTGTAAGGATACTCATAGTGCATGACGCTGTCAATCTCCTCGGGAAGGAAGCTGAAATGGCCGTCACGGTCGAGGTCAATCCATACAGAGAGCCATGCCTTGGTGGCGTCATCGTTGCCCTTGTCGCTGTTGTTGACCTCGACAATCATGGTGTCGGAGGTAGCCTTGACGAGGTGCAGAGCACGCAATTCGCCCACCTGCTGAGCGTTGGCGGTGCCGCCATAGTCGGGAAGCACAATGGTGTCGATGGTAGCTGGATTCACAATGGCAGTTTTGTTCATCGTGGCATTGGTAAAGTTGATATACTTATGTCCGGCAGGCGACACATAGTTATCCATCGAGCTGTAGGCGACGCGAGTGATGTCGAGTCCAGGCTTGTTCTCGACCACGGCATCGGGATAGTTATTGTCAGGCACCGCAATGAATTCCTGCAGGTAGCGCAATGTATCGTTGATACGCACCATCTCGTTGCTCATGTCTGTCCAAACACGCAGTTTGTACTGGTTGTTGGGGGCTGTCCAGCTTGGGATGGAAAGTAGCGAGTCGAAACGGTAGACGTATGTCGAGTCGGGCGCCACAGAAACAGGGCATACCTCCGTGACATCCTGCAGCAGGGTGTTGTTCCTGTCGAAGAGCTGGTAGCGTACCGGTATGTTGTTCTGAGGCTGGTTGCCGTAGTTGATGATACGGATCTTTACGGAGTCTTCGGTCATATAGACGCGGTTACCGACAGGTTCGACGACCTCGAGGACAGACAAGTCGACGGGTACACGCGGATTGATAAAGACATGGATGGGGCTATAGTAGCTCGTGCAGGCATTGATAGCCTCGCTGCCGTGTGCGCTGATGCAGGCGAGCCAATAGGTGGTGTCGCGGAAATACTGAGGTGTGTTCCAAATAGTGGAGGGGGCATAGCTGGCAGGTGCCAAGAATGGAGGTTCTTGCAGAGAATCCTGATACCAACGAATCGGGCGGTGAATTACGGAACCAGTGGGTGGCGTGTCGGTCTGAGAAGCATGGAGGGTGTCCCAAGTGGCGTAAGGGATATGGATGTCGACACCGATGGGCGAGTTGGGTGTGTAGTACGAGTTGTGGTTCACGTAAGATGTAGTGTCGTTGGCCGGCTTCTGGTCGTGCTGGTAGCTGCTCCAGGCACGGGCACGCACCACGATATCCTTGTCGTTGCCGGTGGGATAGAGGTTGGCTCGCTGCGTGAAATCGAGGGTCACCTCGGCATTGGGTTCCACTTCGACGGGGAGATTGACCGTCTCGACGAACGACGTGGGCAGCGTCGGTACAGTGATGCCCGTAGTCTGCAGGATGGCCTGGAATCCGACGGGTATCGGAGTACCAGCGGCGAAGTTCTTGCGGCCGACGTTTCTGAGTCGCACACCCACCTGGGTGTTCTGGAGACGGCATCCGGAGCTGTCATAGATTAAGGTCTGGACAGCCTGCAGGTTGTAGGCATTGTCGAGGAAGAAGGTGCTGGTGAGGGTGTTGTTGCTCGGCTCGGCATCGCCCGTCAACGGGAACTCGACGACGATGACCTGCGTATCGATGACGCCAACGGGCATGACGATATAGTTGCAGTCATAGAGGGTATCTTGAGGCAACAGTTCGTCGACAGCATGGTTGGTGGTGCGGAGCTGGGTGGGGTTGCTCTGGACGTAGGCGAACCAGTTGAGGTTGCTCTCGGTAGAGGTGCCGTCATTGGTGAGCTTGACACATATCCAGAGGGTGTCGCTCTCGACATTGTCGGTTGACATTGTCGGGGAATAGATTTCCATGATAGCCACGTTGTGGGTGGGGCGTTCAAACTCGTGGGCTCCTATTGTGGGGCTTGGAATCTGTGGACGGATCAAGCCGTCGCGGTCGAGAGGTACAAGGGTGTTGTACTGTGCACGTTCGCAGAGAGTACCCATCGAGTAGTGGAGGTCGGTACTGGAGACGAAGTAGGGTTTCAGGTTCCAGGAGTTGTTGTCCATGTGGTCGGCCTGACGGAGCTCGTCGAAGGTGAAGCAGGAAGTGCCGCCAAAGTAAGCAAGGTAAGAGTTATTGCCGCCGACATAATAGTCGTTGAAGTTGCAGTTCATCACATTGGCAGCCATCTGCACATACAAGGCATAGCCGGCGCCGTCGACCGACAAGCAGTTGTTCATGATGGATATCTGCGAACTGGTAGTACCCACATAGAGAGCCCTGGAGTTCTGGTTGCCGGCAGTGTTGACGGGGACAATGCGGCAGGAGTTGAAGAAGACATTCAGCCAGGTACAGCTGTCGATGCTGATGCCCACCGAGGTGGTATTCTTGCCGACGTTGGAGCACATATTGTTGGAGACAATACCCATAGTGGCGTTGGCGGCATTGATGTTCACGAGGCGGATGCCAATCTTGTTGCCCGTCTGGTTGTCGGCAAGAGCCACCGTGTTGCGCTCGATGGCGATGGGACCTTCATGCTGCGCGACGAAGATACCGGTGAGAGCACGGTTGGCGTTGGCGCCGGTGGTGATGTCATTGTTGGTGATGTGGACATCATCTATGCGGCGGAGGTTGACACCGGTTGTCATGAAGTTCCTGATAATGTTGCCGGTGATGTAGAAACCTTCAGAGACACCCAGGGCAGAGCGGTTGCTGCGGATGCCGCAATAGCCGCTGTCGATAACCGAATTGGTGACATAGAGTGCACGCACCTCATCGCCGACAACAAAGCAGGAGGCGTTCTGGTTGTTGAGGCCGCCTTTGGTGACAACCTCGACGCTGTCGAAACGCAGCTGGTTGCAGTTCGATATATCGATGACGTTGTTGTAGTTGTTCGCGCCGCGGCTGGAGAACTTGATACCCTTGAAGGAGACAAAGTCAGAGCCGTCAACTTTGAGGACGTAGTTGTCCTGCTGGACAGTAGCAAAACGGAGTGTGACATTCGAGGGGTTGCTGTCGTCGCCGCGGAAGGTGACAGTGCTGGTGGGGGAGACACCGTCGATGGGGCCGAGTACAATCTGCTCGTTGTAGGTCCCGTTGGCCACATCGAAGATGACATTGCCATCGACGCCGGCGTTCATAAGGGTATCGACAGCAGCGCTGAAGTTGGCATAGAGTCCGCCGGTGCCTATCGAGTAGTGGCCGGCACAGAAGCGTACATTAATGAGACGGGAGATGGTGTCGTTGGAATGGACAGTGTCGCCAGGGACATTGACAGCCATGCGAAGCGAGTGGCGTCCGGGAGTGAAGAGGAACTTGGTGACGTTGACATTCACGGTGGAGTTGAAAGTCAAGGATGATGTGCTGGTGTATACACCGTGCTGGCCATCAATCCAGTAGTCGATATTGTAGGAAGGTATCGACTGGCCGCCCATATTGCGGAGCGACACTTGGATGTCGGTGGAGTCGCAGGATGAGAAAGCGGCAGTACTGTCGCCTAACATAGGCCAAGAGAGGGCGCCATCGGCATCGGGGACATTGGCAACAGCCAAGTAGATGGGGACAGCAGGACCTTCGCATCCATAGTCGACAAAGCCGAACTGGATATCGGGACGTTTGTTGGAACGAGCACCATTGCCGGTGAAATCGGAGACATCGCTGGTGTTGTCGTTCTTGAAGAGTACTGTGTTGGTTGGGCCGTTGGTGTAGCGCACCTTGGCACCCTGAGATATAGCGGCATCCATGCCACGTGTCACCTCGACAACGATATTGTCAACACCGTTCCACATAAAGGCGTTGGCGAGGTTGTGGGTGACCCAACCGCGGTCATCGTTGGTGAGAACCAGCGAGTCGACACTGAAATACTGGGTCACATCCTTCCAGTTGGAGTTGGAAGAGAAGTTGGCAGTGTTGGTGGCGCCGAGAGAGAGTACATAGTCGGTGAAGGTCATTGTGCCTGCAGGAGCGAGTATGGTGTCGAGATAGAAAGAGATAGTCTGGATGGGGCCTGCGGAATGGCCGGCATCGAGAAGGTCCTGAGCCAAGAAGAGATACTGTTCCCTAATGAACCTCTTGTTGGGGTTGAACACGGCCGGATAGGTATTATAGGTGTTGGTGGCCGACAGTTCACCGACATGGGCCTGACTGATACGGGCACCGAAGGAGGTGACATAGAAAGTGTCGGGTTCATAGATATGGCCGGTGACATAGACATTGCAGGTGTCGAGCGGGTTCATGTGCCTGTCGTACCAAGCCAGCGAGTCGGTCAGCGGCACTATGGAGGTGAGGGTAGCCACATGGTCGTAGTCCACAGTGTCGTAGGTCTTGACGGTGGGAGCAGCAGGCATATACATAGAGGTGAGCGAGAACTTGACAGTATCGTTGAAGGTGATATTGTCGGCAGACTGTTTCTCGACCCATACCATGAAATCGAAGTCGACCGAGGCAGAGGCCACCGTGAAGTCGGGGGCGACAGAGAAGGTGTGTGTCAACTGGGCGAGCGAGCCCATGCTCGGCGAGATGGTGTCGACGCATTCCTGCAAAGCGATGGCCTGACCGGCATACTGAGTATGGCCTACGGCCTTGTAGTGGAGTATGACCTGTGAGCTGGGCGTAGCGCCACGGTTGGAGACATCGACGGTGATGGGGGTGATACCAAGACCGCAGCCGTCGCTGATGCTAAATTCCTCTACAGTCATGTCGACATCGGGGATGTTGACAAGATGGATGTGTACGGAAGCCGTGTCGCCCGGACAGCCATTGTCGACAAAGCGGATGAGGCGCTGGTCGGTGGTACCCAAGGTCATGCGGGCATCGTCGGTAGCGTAACGCCACAGGGTGTAGCTGTTGGCAAACGAGGTGGTGCTTGTAGGCCAAGCCAAGCGTGTGAAACCGGCCGACGGTATGGTGTCGACAAGCGTGATGGCCGGGCCATTCCACACATGGTTGGGGACACCGAGGTTGATCCAGTCGTTTTGGCTGATAATGTTGTTGATGGCGAGAGCATCCTGGATGACACCGCCACTGCGGTAGATGACGCCAAGGTTGGCAGTCTGGGCCGGCGAGATTTTTTTCCTGGCGCAGAGGTAGAGGCTCGAGTCGATATTGTTCATAGAGGCCACGAACTGCATGACGAGCGTGCGACCTGGCTGAATCACCACGTTGGGCATACGATAGACGTGCCGCAGACCGCTGGTGTTGCTGACAGTCTGCAGGGTGTCGCCTTCGACGTAGGCCGGGTAGTCGCCGACGTTGGTGAGCTCGACAGCGAAGTCGGAGGCGCTGTTCATCCACAGGGGCATGGGATAGGTGGCACCCGGGAGGTTCTGTTTGAACTGTACCTCAGTGATTTTCACGAGGGGATAGTCGCGACGCTGGCGGATATAGAAAGTAGTGTCGTAGTATAGGGGCTCGGTGACGAAAGTGTTGCCGCGCCATATAGCGTCGGCTTCGGCATCAGAATACCAGTAGACCTCGGACTTATGCTGGGCGCTGGAAGTATACACATTTGAATACCAAGTCTGCAAACCGCCATTGACGGTAACAGTGGCAGCTTCGCCATAGTTGGAGTTGTGGGTCAACCCGTTAGGAGCCGGATAATGGTAGTGGGAAGTAACCGATGTGACGCTGGTGTCATTGGCGGGGTTGGGGTCGAAAGTAGAGGTGAGCCAAGTATAGACGGTGTATGTAGTGTCGCGCGTTCCAACAGTGGGGAACGGGATGGTGACGCCAGTGTTGAAGATGATGGTGTCGAGGGCAGGGATGGCGCGGTTGATGATGACATTGCCCGAAACGCCGGGAGTCATCTGGCCGGGCTGGGTGCCACGCGAATAGGTGAGCTGCATGACCTGAGTGGAGGGATCATAGGCATTGACACCGCTGTTCTTTATGACAACACGGAGCGGAGCAGCAGTGGGGGCGACACAATATTCGTCGTAAGGTTCGACGAACTCGATGACTTCGAAGTCGTAAGGCAGCGCCGAGAACTCGAAGGCACCGATACAGGGAGCCGTGGGATTACGCAACGTGTCGAAGATGTCGTTGGTGACCTCGGAAATGGGGACGGCATGACCCTTGACGTTCTGGCTGTAGGAGCGGAGGTCAGTGGTGGTGATGTTGAGGAAGCCCGGGTTGACATTCTGCGAGTTGATGTCGGAAGGCAGGTGGTTCTGCCAGTTGGTCATCGAGTAGCAGTTGATACCGTCGTACTTGTTGAGGACAGGGCTGAGAGAATAATATATATTGTTACCAATATAATTAACAGAAGTATCGGTGGGGATGTAGCTGAAAGCGAAGTTGAGGGTGTCGAAACAGCCGATGATATTGTTGTAGAAGTAGCTGTTGCTCAGTACGCCACCGCCAAAGGTGGCTGCGGCTATGCCGTTGCGCTGAGGAGCGGTCATCTTAATGGAATTGAAGACAACCTTGGCATGGTCGGCGGTGATAATGTTGAGAGGGGTAGTAAGCATGTTCGACTCACCATCATCAGCGCAGACAAGCATGTTGTTGGCTACGATGGCATAGCCGGCGGCGCTGCCGAAGAAGTTGGTGGCGCCGATGCAGGAGGCTCCCGAGGTGACATAGACAGTGTTGCGTGTCACACGGGTTGCGCCGCTGCAGTCTTGCAGCAGGATGGCATAGCTGGAGTTGGAGTAGACCTGGTTGCAGGTGTTGCTGTCGACCTCGGCGCCATACTGGTTACGCACGATAACGCTGTTCACATTCTGGTTGTTGAACGAGCAGCCTATGACGCGGTTGCCATGAGCCATATTGTCCTGTGCCGGGCCTACGAGGTTGATGCCCTGCGAGCCGCGGCCGAACTGGCAATTCCTTACCAGCAGCGAGTCGGCGCCACCGGAATAGAGTAGCGAGGAGGCGGTCATGAACGACTCGCTGACGCCACTGCCATTGCCTTCGGCAAAGACGCAGTCGAGGAACTGGCATCCAACACTGTTGGTACCCATACGGACAAGATAGGTGGCGCGGTTGTTTGTAGCATTGCTTGAGAAGCCCACCCTTGAGAAACGCACATACCTTGTTTGCTGCATGTTGACAATCGAGTTCGACAAGCCGCCCTGGCTACCGTTGACTTCGGCAGGGGCCTGGAAAACGACAGTGTTCTGGCCACCGGTAGGAGATGCAGGTTCAAACTGCACATAGTTGACAGCCGATGCACCGGGGATGAAGGGGATTACGATGGGGCCCACGTAGGTGCCGGGGGCCAGCTTGACGGTGAGGACGCTGTCGACACCGCACTGACTGACGGCATAGAGGAACTTGTCGAGGGTGGCATAGTCGGATGTAGGAGTTCCGACGGTGCGAACACCACGCATAGGGCCGTCGCAGGCGATGAACTTGGTCCAGAGGGTGTCGTTGAACGGCTCGTGGTCGCGGTAGCGGAGTCCCACGGAGGTCACAGAGTCGTCGACCCAGGCACGCAACTCATGATAGCCTGGCGTGTAGTTCTGCGTGGTATTGATAACTACATTTGCGGATCCGCCACCGGCGAGGTTGCCAGACCAGTCGTAATACTTGTGGGTGCTGTCGTCCACCTGATAGTAGATGCGGACATTGTTGATGGGAAGCGCACCATAGTTCTTGAGGGTCACTTCCACATTATTGGAGGCGTAAGCCACAGCTGGGGTTGAGTCGTTGGGATGGATGAATCCGCTGACACCGGCATCATAAAGCAACGGAGCGTTACGCCATGTACGCAGGTAAAAATTGGGGCGAGTGGCGACGCGGGTACCGTTAAGGAACCACGACGAGCTGAAGGGGTCGAAACCGTATGTTGCGTTGTAGCCGGTGTGGATAGCGCCACTGGTGGTGCTGTTGGCGGGTGCATTGGCGGTGCGTACCGAGACAGCGGAGGGGTCGTTGTTGTTGTCGGTAATCATAGTGACACGCAGACCCTTGCCAGCATAGAAGAAGGTGTCCTGGAGATAGATAGTTCCCGAGGTGTTGTTGTTCTGGGTGATGACGAGAGACGAGTCGTAGACCGTTTTCTGAAATTCCTGGTAGAACTTGTCACTGCTAGGCAGGCTAAAGTCCGAATTGACGTTGCTCATCTTGATGACCAAGCGGTTACGGACAGAGTTCACTACATTGGCAGCGACAGGGAAACGGATCTGGGTTATGGCACCTGGACCGAAGATGGGTGCAAGTTCCGCACTATCGTAAATGATTTCAGCCTTGTAGTCTCCGAAGTTGGGGAATGGTATGGTGTTGTTTCCCGACGAGGACGAGCTTTCCTGATTGATAGGCCAGAAACTGAGTTCGTTACCTCTGATGAACCGGAACTCTGCCCAAGCGGTGGGGTCTTGCGGATATGATGCCAAGTTATGGTTCAATGAGTTGTCTTTACCGACAATATGATAACGGACCACCGTATCGTAGCCGCAGAAAGGGATATAGCCCTCATAACGGCCTGCATGTCCGGCAACAGGAGTGAGGGTTCTCCTCACCACCTGCGCGGAACGACCCAGCTGGTATTCCATGTAGACAGAGTCGTTGCACATACCCTGAGCGAGGGTAGTGGTAAAATCGGCGGCGACATGGGCTGCACGACTATTGGGATAGACAGCATTGTCGGGGCAGTCGATCATGGTGATGGTAGGTACAAGCATGGAGTTGGGGCTTGCGGTGACCCTGATGTTGTCGATATACCAAGCATCCTCGCCAGCACCGGCCTGATAGCCCGTCGTCCTCGAGAAGAGGCGGAAACGGATAAGCATCTTACGGTCGGACAGCGACATGGTATTGAAGAAGTTGATAAGTTTGAAACGTTCAAGCTTCCACCAGCCGTTGTTGGGCGTATTGCCAGTCCATACCGGATAGGACTGCTTAGAGAAGGAGCTACTGCCGATGAACTCAGAGCTACCACCTCCCCACGACATGTCGTAGTTGTCGTTACCGTCGAGGACACGCCACTGGTCGTCGCCAATCATCTTGACCTCGACGATGGCAACACTACTGGCACTGGCAGTGGCGAGGGGGTCGACATCGCAAATGTGCATGAACTCGAGATAGGCATGCTGGTAGGAGCCATTGTCGGAAAAGTCGATGGTATCCAGCAGTAAAATACTCTCAGAGCCAAAGATATGTCCCAGTTTGTAAGCCCTGTTCCCCGACGAATGGAGGTTAGTGACAACAGATGTGCTACCCACGAGGCCAGAGTAGGATGTGTTATCATCCGTGGTTTCGAAACCTTGCTGGTACTTCGTCACTATCTGGCTGTTGGCAGCGAAAGCCAAAAGCATGAAAATGAGACTTAGCAGTAAAGATTTTTTCTTCATATAATTATACTTTTATTTTTTTCGAAATGAGTGATTTATACGCAGAAAAGAGCCAGAAAAAGGGAGTCTTTTCCGTGCAAAATGAACGAGCAAAGTTACATAAAAAGTAGTAAATACGACATATTTTCGACTGCTTTTTATATTAATAAACTAAAATTATTTCTACACATTCTGATTTTCAATATTTTTGCTGCAAAAAATAGTGTTTGTCGCCATGAGTTTCCAAAACATGGAATAATGGCCCTTTTTTTGATGATATAGTGGCACATTGGGGTGAAAATAGTTTGTTAAAAGATGTTAAATAGAATAACAGCATTCCTGTTTGTGAGGCAGGAATGTCCAATGCCCATTTGACGAGTTGCTACTTGACAAAAAAAAGCAGGTCACAATGGACCTGCTTGAATTTGAAGTATGGTTTCAGGCAGAAGGCTACATTCTCTGACGGAGAGCCTCGTAGATAAAAATGCCGGCAGCCACAGAGACATTGAGCGACTGGATGTCGCCATGAATGGGCAGAGCGGCACGGACATCGGCGAGGCGAAGGAGGTCGGAGCTAATGCCTGTATCCTCGGAGCCCATAATGAGGAGCGTGGGTTTGCGGAAATCGACCTCGAGATAGGAGGTTGCCCCTTTCTCGGTGGCGGCACAAACCTGAAGGTCGTACTGATGGGCGAGGTTGAGCACCGTCTTGAGATTAGACTCGCGGCAGATAGGCATTCTTAGGAGAGCTCCAGAAGAGGTCTTGATGGCATCTTCGTTGAGTTGCGCCGAGCCGTGGTCGGGGATGACAACAGCATGAACGCCAGCACATTCAGCAGTACGGACTATAGCACCCATATTGCGGACATCGGTGATATGGTCGAGCATGAGAATGAATGGTGACACACCAGTGTCGACAAGAGACTGAAGAGTCTCGGTGAAATCACGGTAGGTGATGGGTGATATTGTTGCCACTACACCCTGGTGGTTGCCCGAGGTCAGGCGATTTAGTTTTTCGACGGGAACCATCTGATAGGGCAGATTACGCTGCTTAATGGCGGCACGAAGTTCCTGAAACAGAGCGCCGTCCAAGCCTGTCTGGATAAAAAGCCTTTCTATCTGAATATCAGACTGTATAGCCTCCAACACAGGACGCATCCCAAATACCAGCTGCTTGCTGTTGGATGAACTATGTTTCACGTGAAACGATTGGTTTTCATTTTGTTCTCGGAATTTCTTTTCGGGTCTGTTTTTCTTTACAAGCATAGGAGATGGATATGGTTTACTGTTTACGGAATTTGGTACTACGGTTCATTTACTTTTTTGGGCAGGTATGCAAGTGTGCATATATCTGTATCAGTCGGCAACGCGACCGTCGCGGAGAATAATCTGGCGGTCGGACATGGTGGCAAGGTCGCTGTTGTGGGTAACTATCACGAATGTCAGGTTGTACTGGTCTCGCAGACGGAAAAAGAGCTCATGAAGCTCGCGGGCATGGAGGGTGTCGAGGTTGCCGGAAGGCTCATCGGCAAGCACCACAGTGGGCTTGTTGATTAGTGCTCGCGCAACGGCGACACGTTGCTGTTCGCCGCCCGAAAGCTGCGAGGGCTTGTGGTTGGCGCGCTGGCCGATGCCAAGGAAATCGAGCAGCCGGCTGGCATCATCGCGGACCTCGTCCAGGCGATGCCCCGCAATCATGGCTGGCAGACAGATGTTTTCGAGAGCGGTGAACTCGGGCAGCAGGTTGTTGGACTGGAAAACGAAACCGATGTTCTTGTTGCGGAAAGCCGCCAAGGCCCGTTCGCCCATCGAGGTGACATCATGCCCATCGATTAGCACCTTGCCGGAGTCGGCCTTGTCGAGGGTGCCAACAATCTGAAGCAGCGTCGTCTTGCCGGCACCGGAGGCACCCACAATGGAGACCACCTCGCCTTTGGCGACATGGATGCTCACATCTTTCAGCACCTGCAGTGGCCCGTAGCTTTTATTGATATTGGAAGCGATAATCATCGAGAGGGGGTGGAAAATTGGTGGTTAGAGTTCGACGCCGTTGAGGAAAATGCGTTCGACCTTGTTCTCGCCGTAGGCGTAGGGCATATACTCGTAGCTGGGGATGGACTTGGTGATGTAGAAGTTGGCCTTCTTGCCGACGGCTATGGAGCCAAGCTCGTTGCTCACACCCATGGCGTATGCCGTATTGAGCGTAGTGGCGTTGAAAGCCTCCTCGGGGGTGAGCCTATAGCGGATGCAGGCCATCGAGAGGATGAGTTGCATATTGTTGGACGGTGAAGTGCCAGGATTGTAGTCGGAAGCCATAGCCACAGGCAGGCCAGCGTCGACCATCTTGCGGGCGGGCGAGAGCGGCAGATTGAGGAAGAAGGCGCAACCGGGAAGGATGGTGGGCATGGTCTCGGTGCCTTTCAGGCACTCGATTTCGGCGTCGCCCATCTGCTCGAGGTGGTCGACAGAGATGGCTCCATATTTCACGCCGACCTGCACGCCACCGGAGATGGCCATCTCGTTGGCGTGGATTTTGGGTCTCATGCCGTACTTTATTCCGGCATCGAGGATACGCTCGGTGTCCTCGCAGGTGAAGAAGCCCTGGTCGCAGAAGACATCAATGAAATCGGCCAAGCCTTCGGCGGCGACGAGCGGAATCATCTCGTTGATGACCAAATCAACATAGTCTTCCTGATGTCCGCGATATTCCATAGGGATGCCGTGCGCTCCAAGGAAGTTAGACTTGATGGTCAGCGGCGAGTTCTCCTTGAGGCGGCGGATTACACGCAGAAGCTTCAATTCGCTCTCGGTTGTCAGGCCGTAGCCACTCTTGATCTCGATGGCACCGGTGCCAAGACGCATCACCTCCTCGAGGCGACGCCAAGCCATATCGTAGAGTTCGTCCTCGGAGGCCGCCGCTGTAGCCTTTGCCGAGTTGAGGATACCCCCACCCCTCTTGGCTATCTCCTCATAGCTGAGTCCGCGGATCTTGTCGACAAACTCCATCTCGCGCGAATTGGCGTAGACAAGATGGGTGTGCGAGTCACAAAACGACGGGAAAACAAGCCTGTCGGTGGCATCAATCTCGATGTCGAATTTTGCATTTTTGATGCTATCGGGGTATGCATCTCCGTTTTCCGCCCTCATAGGGCCGAAGGCTGCGAATTTGCCGTCTTCCACTATAAGGTAGGCATCCTTGACAGTCTCAAGCCGAGACATTTCCTTGCCCTGCTTGCGAAGCTGGGGGGTGGTTTCGATGCCAACAAGTTCTTTTATGTTTTTGACTAAGGTTTTCATTGGATAAGATTATTGAATGTTCAGTTAGAATAGTTCGCTTTGTGAGCCTGCGGTGCGTATTTTGCCCAGGTGCTGGTAGGCCAGCGGGGTGACCTCACGGCCGCGAGGGGTACGCATAATGTAGCCTTCCTGTATAAGATAAGGCTCATAGACCTCCTCGATGGTGCCGGCATCCTCGCCCACGGCGGTGGCGATGGTGGTGAGCCCCACAGGACCGCCCTTGAACTTGTCGATGATGGTGGAGAGAATGCGGATGTCCATCTCGTCGAGGCCATTACGGTCGACGTTGAGAGCCTGGAGGGCGTAGCGGGCGATGTCGAGGGTGATGGTGCCGTCGCCCTTGACCTGCGCAAAGTCGCGCACACGGCGAAGGAGGAGGTTGGCGATGCGGGGAGTGCCGCGGCTGCGACGGGCAATCTCTATTGCCGACTCGCTGGTAATCTTGACATTAAGGAGAGTCGCCGAGCGTGTGACAATCTGGGTAAGCGTCTGGGCGTCGTAGTACTGCAGGCGGCAAGTGATGCCGAAGCGGGCACGCAAGGGAGCGGTAAGCATTCCCGAGCGTGTGGTGGCACCCACAAGGGTGAAAGGCTTCAGGTTGAGCTGAACGCTGCGGGCGGCAGGGCCGGACTCTATCATGATGTCGATGCGGTAGTCCTCCATGGCCGAATAGAGATACTCCTCGACGATAGGAGAAAGGCGGTGGATCTCATCGATAAAAAGGACATCGTTCTGTCCGAGGGAGGTGAGCAGTCCGGCGAGGTCGCCGGGTTTGTCCAGCACAGGGCCGGAGGTCATCTTCATGTTGACACCCAACTCGTTGGCAATGATGTGCGAGAGGGTTGTCTTGCCGAGGCCTGGAGGGCCATGAAGCAGCACATGGTCGAGCGACTCGCCACGCGACTTGGCGGCCTGGACGTAGACACGGAGGTTGTCGAGGACCTGCTGCTGACCGGCGAAATTGTCGAAGGCCTTGGGTCGCAGGGCACGCTCCACCTCGCGTTCGCGCACGCTCTGGCTGTTTCCGGTAGGATCGAGATTAGAGTTCAAGGGGCTGTTATTGAAATGTGGACGACAGAAAATGAAAATGCAAAAGTACGTATTTTTTTTGGATTAGCAGATGAAATAATAAAAATAAGGATTTTTTTAGTCTTATACAATATTATTGCACAAAACACGTTGAAAAAAAACAAAAGCATATAAAAACCAAGCATACAACCATCTTACCATGAAACCAGTAATTGTTGGCACCGACTTCTCGAAGGGCTCATACGTGGCTCTTGAAATAGCAGTAGACATTGCAAACCAGTTCAAAACCGGCATAAAACTCCTTTGGGTAAAGAAAGAGAAAAAACTGCTTAGCAACGACCAGATGGAGCTGACGGCACACCTGGCCGAGGAGAAATTGCAGCAGCTCTGCAGCAAGTACCAGCCCAACATGAAGCATGGCACCATAGAGTGGGGCATACTGAGCGGCAAGGTGGCGACATGCCTGTCGGAAGAGGCCCGCAAAGAGGAGTCGCCCATGATTGTAATAGGCACCAACGGAGCATCGGGATTCGAGAAATACTGGATGGGCAGCACGGCGGTACGCATCCTGCAGGAGGCCCCCTGCCCTACCCTCACCATCCGCGAGGGCTATAACTTCCACAAGAAGCTGGACAACATAGTGGTACCCATCCGCGTGAATGCCAACTCACGCCAGAAAGTGGGCCCTGCGGCCCAGATGGCACGCATCTTCGGCTCGAAAGTATTCATCCTAGGCCTGTTGGAGAGTGCCGAAGACGCCATGACGCTGCGCACCTACCTGAAACAAGTGGAGGAATTTTTCGCCAAAGAGGGCATCGAATACAACTGCTGCGGAAGGAAATACCAGAACTACTCGAAAACCGTACTCGACTATGCAGCAAGCATCGACGCCGACCTGGTGGTGATAAACACCGAGCAGGACCGCCTGCTGGCACGCCTATTCCTTGGCACCAACGCCCAGCAGATTGTACACAAATCGCAGATTCCCGTACTCTGCATCCATCCCGAGGACATCGGAGACATAGCAAGGTAAGAAATCTATATACATATTTATATTGCAGGCAATGGAAGCAGAAAACAACCGTGTGATTGTTGTCGGCGGTGGGGCTGCCGGCATGATGACGGCGCTGATGGCTGCCCGCCGGGGGAAAGAGGTGCTGCTGCTCGAGAAGATGCAGCAGCCTGGACTGAAGCTGCGCATAACTGGCAAAGGTCGCTGCAACCTCACCAACACGGCGACGATGAAGGATTTCCTCGCCCATGTGGGACAGGATCCGCGCTTCATGCGCAACTCCTTCTCGCAGTTTTTCAACACACAGCTGATGGCGTTGTTCGAAGAGCTGGGCGTGCCGCTGGTGGTGGAGCGCGGCAACCGCGTATACCCTAAGAGCGGCAAGTCGCTCGACATTTTTCTGGCTCTGGTCACAGAGCTGGAGAGGATGCCCAACGTGGAGATACGCAAAGGATGCCGTGTGGCGGAGATAACCATCGGTGAAGGCTTTGCCCAAGGTGTACGCCTTGCCGACGGCACCAGTCTTCGTGGCGACAGGATCGTCGTAGCCACCGGAGGCATGAGCTATCCGCTCACCGGCTCGACAGGCGACGGCTATCGTATGGCCGAAGCTGCCGGACACACCCTCGCGCCTCGCAGACCCGCACTGGTGAGCCTGAAAAGCGACCTGAAAATACCGCCGGAATTGGTGAACTTCGCACTGAGAAACGTGAAACTGACCATCACCAACCTCGACGGCAAAAAACTGAGCGAACATTTCGGCGAGATGAGCTTCACCACAGACGGCATCGACGGACCGATAGTACTCTCTGCCAGCCGCATAGCGACAGGACCGCTTCATGAAGGCACCCAGCTGCTGGCACACCTGGACCTGAAACCGGCCATCGACGAAACGACCCTCGACAAACGCCTCATCAACGACCTTAACGGCAACGGCACACGCCTTTTCAACGACGCGCTGCGCCTGTGGCTGCCTGCCGAACTGGTGCCGCTGGCATTGCAGAACCTCCATATAGAATACTACAAACGTCTGAACCAGATTAACGGGGCAGAGCGGAAACGTCTCCTGGCATTCCTCAAAGACTTCACCTTCACGCTGACGGGAACGGGCAACTTCGAGGAGGCCATAGTGACACAGGGAGGCGTAAGCCTCAAAGAGGTGAATCCCAAAACAATGGAGTCGCGACTGATAAAGGGGCTGTACCTCGTGGGCGAGGTGCTAGACCTTGACGCCGACACTGGCGGCTACAACCTGCAACTGGCTTTCACCACCGGATTTGCAGCTGGCAACAATATATAAATCAATACACTCCCCTTCTCCTGTTTACCTGAACCCTTCGGATATTGGAATTGATAATACTCCACGTACTCACCGCAATACTTATATACTTGGGTGTATTGGGATCGCGGTCGGAGTCGATTTTCTTGCGACGGTTAGGCTCGACATAAACTATATCGTTATTGTGCAGGTAATAGTAGGGCGATTCCAGCATCTCACGTTTTGTAAGGTCAATTTCGCCAATCTCATAATTGCCGCCCTCGGTGCGTACAACGGTGACGTTGTTGCGCAAGCCTTGGTCGGTGATGTCGCCACAGATGGCCAAAGCCTCGAAGATGGTGAGGCGCGTTCCGTCGGCGAAAACCTGACGAGGCACCCTCACCTCGCCGACAACGGTGACGCGGAAATTCTTAAGCCTGATGGTGACCTGGGGGTCGATGACATAACCCTCGTTGCGAAGGCGGTCTTCAAGATAGTGGCTGAGACTGTCGTAGGTGATGCCGACGACATCGATGTCGCCAAGGACGGGAAACTGGATTGTGCCTTGCTCGGAGACAAAATAACCGGAAACATCAGCGGACACATGTTGCGATTTCTCAATAAGAGCTGCTTTTTGCTGCGAGATGACACCGCCTTGGCTATTGCCGGGAACCTTCTGACTGTTGACGTCGATAGCAAACCTATGGGTTTCCTGGTTGAAGGGGATGACACTCTCAGGTGTTTCGCTGGACACGTAGATGTAGAGCTGGTCGCCTGGAAGAATGGTGGCGGTGTAGGTGGAGAGAATATTCTGCATGCTGTCGCGAGTGGCATCGCTGAGGTAGGCAACCTCGCGAGTGTGGCATGAAACCATAGCCATAATGATAGCCAAGGAGACAGAAAAAAGCTTAATTATTCGAATAAACATCTGACAAACACTATTTTGGATAAGATATTCGGTATTCTATATTTCTGCAAAAATACGAAGAATAATCTATTATTTAAGAAGAAAAAAATTTTTTTTGAAAAGAATGTAAGAAAACGAGAAGTTTCTCGTCTTATGGGTAGAAAAAAATGACAAATGACCACTGACGCATTCAAAAAAAACATCATCCCTCTTCAGAGCCATCTGCAGATATTAGCCGAACGTATGCTTGGCGATGCAACGGATGCGGAGGATGCTGTACAGGAGGTTTTCATGCACCTGTGGGAAAGTCGCGACAAGCTAGACAAAGTGGTGAACATCAAAGCGTATGTGATGCAGGCCACCCGAGCGAGATGCATCGACATCATCCGCTCAAAGGGACATTCGAAAGAGTTCGCCTCATCCGACGTAGATGCGACACTGAACCTTCACGACCTGACAGAAGAGATATCAGAAGAGGTGGAACTTACCGAACGACGCAGCGCCATGCTTCACAGCATGCTCGACGACCTGCCTGAGAAACAGCGACAGCTGATACGGCTGCGCTACCTCGAAGAGAAAGAGATAGCAGAAATAGAAAAAAACATGAAGATGACCTCATCGAACATTTACACCACCATCTCAAGAGCCATACAAACCCTTAAAACAAAACTGAAAAATGAATACGCCCGATAATCTCCAGCAATTATTTGACGCTGCCAAACGCAAGCAGAAAGACCTCCGCCGCCAACAGAAGCTCAGCGACCTCGTCGACCAATGGGCAGCAGCAGAAGCCGCCTCCAAGAAGAGCAGAAACCGCCGCACATTGTGGCTATCGATGGGCATCGCCGCCGGCATCCTCCTCATGGTCAGCATCGGTCTCCGTGCCTTGCAGCCAGAGCCGCCCGTAAATCCTGGCACAATCGTAGCCAAGATAGACACCGTTCCGCAAAACACCCAACCTGAGCCTTCCATCACCGTCGACAAACCATCGCCAACGACACCTACGGACTCTTTCCACAAACAAAAAACCGTCACAAAAGCAATTGCCTCAAGCACAGCAGAAAGGGATACACCCATGCTTGCAGAAAAGGAGAACTCGGTTGATGGGGTAAATCGCGCAGATAACGACAGCATCATTTTAGATAATTCCATAGAACAGGCCCAGCTTGCCGACAATAGCGTAGCCACGAAACCCCAAAAAACAGTGTACGAGCGAACATCAAATCGCCTTGTCGGCACCAAAAAGACATCAATCATCTCGCAACCGGCAACAGCCGACAGCCGTCCCCTACTGGCCTTGACAAACAGTTCAACCAGCATCACTTACGAACTAGGGAAAATAAATTTCTAAAAAACTGTAAGAATACCAGACATTCAACGTCTTTATAATCAGAAACGCGTTTCGAAGTAATTAAACTTCAATCATTAACAGACAACCCAAAGCCATGAAAAAATCAACACTCCTCGCAGCAGCAATATTTGCAATAATCATATTCTTCAGCTTTGCCAGCGAACTACACGCCCAAGAAGAATACCGCATCACGCAATCCATACCTGCCAACATCAAAAGCCTCAACATTACCTCCGGCTGGCAAGTACACATCATGCAGGGCGACAAACCCCAAATTGCCATCGTCACCATCTGCCACGCCTTCTTAAGACGCCACCGTCACCACCGCAGCACTCACCTTCTCCGAAAGACTGAACGATATTAATATTGGAGAAAATGCCAAAGTCAGCGGTTCGGTATGGCGCAGCCCCAAATCGCTCGACATATACATCGATTACAACGGAAGCCTGAAGATGGACAGCATCGTGGCGAAAGACAATCTAAAAATCCGCCAATCAGAAGGGGCAAGCCTCGAATGCCCGGCAATGGTAAGCCTCGACACCAAGCTCAATCGCGCCAGAAGAGTCAACGGCCCCCTCTACGTGAGCGACACCGCCAAGCATCTCACTGTCAAGACCCGTGGTTACCTGTCCAGCTCAATTAAAGGACTGTTCCTGAACGGCGGCATCACAGCCCCCATCCCCCTCTATATGAACAACAGGCAAGGCTCTCCATACAACCGCGGAGAGAACTACCGCTTCAACCTACAATTGTACATGATTAATGCAGACATCACCAAACGACTGAGTTTCACGCCCTATCTGCGTTTCGACACCGAATGTAGCCGGCTCCTCAACACCGTCAAGAAAGATGGCAACGCCCTCGTGTTGGATGACAGCCATGGTGCCCTCAACCCCCAGCAGCACCTTTTTTCGGAGAACCTTGGCCTGGATTACAGCTTCACCTATTCAATCGGCAAGAAAAACGAGAAAACCGGAATGCCACCCTATCGTCTGGACTTCGGAATGGCTGTAATGTACAACATCTCCGGCCGCCTCGTGACACGCACAATGGGCGACGACAACCGCTGGCACCGCAGCCGCGAGAAAGTGGATGTCTTCAACCCCTGGCAGCTCCGCGCTCATGTTGGCATTGGCGGAGGCCCGCTGACGAGAGCCACCCTCTCGCTCACCTACGACCTCCTCCCCACTTTCCGCAGCGGCATAGGTGCCGACAAGCTCCACACATTCGGAGTGAGCATAAATTTCTGAACACAAGTTTTATTTTGTCAGTTGGATTACTATGCGTAACTTTGCAGTCTGATTCAAGAATATCAGACTGCATTCTTTTTTGATGATTTTTAAAGATTTATCCAAACAATACGAAGCCTTGCGACCCAAAATGGAACGTGCCATATTGGATGTCGCATCCAGTGCCCAATATATTATGGGGCCACAGGTGAAGGCGCTGGAGGAGCAGCTTGCCGCATACGTGGGGGTGAAACATTGCCTCACCTGCGCCAACGGCACCGACGCCCTCACCCTGGCACTTAAAGCATGGGGCGTAGGGCAAGGCGACGCAGTCTTTGTGCCCGACTTCACCTTTTTTGCATCAGCCGAGGTTGTTGCGATAGAGTCGGCCACGCCGGTATTTGTCGATGTCGATGCCGCAACCTACAACATCGACCCTGAAAGTCTGGAGAACGCCATCGAAAAGGTCGAATCGGAGGGGTTGCTTCGTCCACGTGTAGTCATCGCCGTCGACCTTTTCGGCCTGCCGGCCAACTTTGCCGCCATCCGCGAGATTGCAGACCGACATGGGATGCTAATCCTCGAAGACGGAGCCCAGGGGTTCGGCGGAAGCATTGACGGCAAGAAAGCCTGTTCGTTTGGCGACATAGCGACCACCTCGTTTTTCCCCGCCAAGCCGCTGGGATGCTATGGCGACGGCGGCGCCCTGTTCACCAACAACGACGAATGGGCAGCCCTTGTGGCATCCTACCGCGTACACGGCAAAGGCAGCAACAAATACGACAACGTCCGCATAGGCCTCAACTCGCGACTCGACACCTTACAAGCCGCTGTACTGCAAGTGAAACTCAATGTTTTTGATGAAGAACTGGAGCGAGTGAACGAAGCCGCCAGACTTTACACAGACCTACTGAAAAACAGTGTGACGACGCCCACGATACCAAATGGTTTCGGTTCGAGTTGGGCGCAATACACCATCCAACTTGCCGGCAGCGAGCAGCGAGGCGAGGTGCAACAAGCTCTGAATGAGGCCAGAATACCATCAATGATATACTACCCCCACCCTATGCACAGTCAAACAGCATTCAAAGGAATCAGCAACGCCATGCCGTATGACACATACATTTCCAACAAGTTATGCGAAACCGTATTATCATTGCCGATGCACCCCTATTTAACCAAGGCTGACATAGAAGCCGTAGCCGACGTTTTGGTCAGAAAATGCATGTAAAAATGTCTCAATTTTTGGAAAAAAAACGAAACCGAGCAGGTATTTTTATGGCATTTTCGTATCAGCGACAGAGAAAAAAATAAAATTTTAATAATTAATTATTAATTAATACTCAATTATTTAACATATAATAAAACAGAATAATCCGCAATAAACAAAAAACTTTTTTGTCAGTTCCAAAAAACTTCATACTTTTGCAACCGATTTCGAGAGAAAAATGATCTGCTAGCTCAGTTGGTTTAGAGCGCTTGCTTGACAGGCAAGAGGTCACAAGTTCAAATCTTGTGCAGATCACCAAGGCCGTCCAATCCGGACGGCCTTTTTTTATGCCGTTCCGAAACCCACCTGTGGCAATAGTCCCATGAGCCAGCATTCCTGTGCCACCTCTCCCCTCCGCATACACCACGCCGCTCCGCGCACAACGCCCCCGCCGCCGCCCGTCGGTTAATCCGCGGGGGATTAACCGCGCCCCCCCCCGACGGCACGCCGCGTAAACCCGGCACCCCGCCCAGCCCCCCTCCCCGAGGGAACGCAAAGTCATGGAACGTGTCGAACCCCCAGAACCTCAAACAACCATAATCTGTGCAATCCGTGTAATCTGTGTGAAGAAAAATCTGAAAATCCGAAAATCCCTCTTATCCGAAAATCCGCATTATCTGTGCCATCCGTGCAATCTGTGTGACCACAAAACTACGTCGCAGGACGAAGCCTTTCCGTGATTTCCGTGCTTTCTGTGTGACATTATAAGCAGCGAAAGCAGCAAGAATCTGTGAGATCTGTGAAATTTGTGTGACATAAACCTAAAAAAAAGATACGTGAAAATCCGCGAGATACGTGGAGCCCTTGTGGAGCCCCCATGCTACCCTAATCAAGCTCCGACAGTTCCAATCTCAGCTGGTTCATCTCGTCCGACACCTTGATAAAGTAGTCTCCAATCTCCTTGATGCCGAAAATGATCGTTGAAGCAGGTAGGCACAACCCTGTAGAGCATTTAGTGTATGCAAGTACCATGTCATCTGCTGCAAGACCTCCATTCACGGCCTGCGTGCTTGATGAGCTAACCATAATTGTTCCAGGTTTCAGGCCGATGCTAATGTTAAAAAGTACAAACACACTCCGTGGTTGGAATAAAAGTTGTATCTTTGCAAAGTAAAAAACTTGAAATGAGTCTGAACGAGATATATAAACAGATTGATGCTGAGGGTTTTTCTGCTCGGACTCTGGATATTATAGATGACTTTTCAAACGATATAATCAATGGACGAACAAACTTTTCTCGCTACACTCTCGAAGAACATTCAGGAGTCTGCAAGGCAGGCGCGCCTCTCATTGGGGCGACCATCATCGCAGGCTACGCTAGAGCAAGCCTTGAGGCAGGTGCAGATGCTGCAACAAGCCAAGGAATCCGCCCAAGCAATTGGAAGATAGACGAGGCGCAGGAAAAAGCCATTGAACAATGGGCTAAGGCTGCACGTTTATGGGTTGAAGATTCAGATGCAATCCTACTTCGTTCCCTCGGACCTATGATAGCACAGGGTGCTGAAGCCAAGGTGTATTATCGAAGTGGAGATCCATCAGTGGTAAAAGAGCGTACTTCTATATATTCCACCTGGCAGAAAGCCTTGGAGGCAATCATCCTTCATAACTATCTTTTCCCGGAAACGGCTATGCTTGTGACAGGGTTCACTCGCGACAGCGATCACTTAATGCGTATCATTCTGACACAGCCCTATGTGAGCTGCCGGCGATTGGCTAGTAAGTCCGAGATTGATGAGATGGTAGCAGCAAAGGGCTTTCGGGATAACTGGAATGGACAGGGCGTGAACTACACGTCAGACCGTATTGCATTGGAGGATATGCACCCTGCCAATGTGTTCATAGACGAAGTCACGGGGAAACCCATTTGCATTGACTGCATTGTGAAATTCGTCTAATTACGGCCAGTTCGGAGTGGCCGAGGATTTTGGCGTCGGGATGGTGGCGGTGCAGACGGATGAGGCGGTCGATAAGTGCAACTCGCTCTAAATGCAAAAACTCTCCTAAGCCGGTAGAAAAATACGAAATGGAATTCTCTCACAGACTGCGCAAGAAATGTCTGGCGAAAAATTGCAACAACCCGTTGCAGAATTACAACGTACTCATCACCGCGACATATCCACGTATCACTCATATCTCAAATATAAAAAAGATACGTGAGAATCCGCGCGATGCTGTCGCATATTAACGAAAACGATAACGAAAACGATAACGGAAAATGGAGAAAGCAAGAAACTTTCGAAACTATAAAGTTTGGCAGGATGCGGTGGAGTATAGCACCAAGATATATCAGCAGACTGACAAGATGCCTTGGTTTGAGAAGAAAGGCCTTTGCGACCAACTTCAGCGTGCCGCAGTCAGTATAAGCAGCAACATAGCAGAAGGGTCTGCGAAACCATCTGATGTTGAGTTTGCTCACTACCTTGACACAGCACTGGGCAGCTCATACGAAGTAGAAACACAACTCTTGATTGCTAACAAAGTAGGATATATTGACGACGAAAAATACATAGAATTATATAGCGGAATTACAGTAATTGAAAAACAACTAGCTGGCCTTATCCGCATATTGCGAAGCTAGTTTTGGTTTTCGTTATCGTTATTGTCTTCGTTTTTCTGACGTAGCCACTTACAACAACGTCCGTATCAAGGACGTCCTACCCACCCAGGAACAGCTTAAGGAACGAATAGAACTGATACAGAAAGAATTACATGAAACCCAACGCCTCCTGAAGAAAATCTGAGGGGTTTATTCCCCTCACCACAGGCAGGACAACTCCCGCCGCCCGCAACTACCCGGCAGCATACTCCTCTCCAAGTTTTAGGCAGGGGCGTTGACTGGAGTACTTACGAACAACTGTGTTACATTTTGATGTTGACTCACTATTTGGTCTGGAATCTATACTTTGCGCAATAATTCCGCCAGTTTTTCGTTATCTTGACAGGAATATTGTATTGTGACAATGGAGAAAAGTATCGACAAAATGAATACTGGCGATTTTGAGTCCCTGGTGCAACATATCCAGACAGTAGGAAATGTTTTGCAGCAAGATGCTCGTCTCATCATTAACAGGAACGTTACGACGCGTGCGTGGCTGACAGGACTATATATCGTGGAGTATGAACAACAGGGGAATGACCGAGCTAAATACGGTACAAATCTATTGCAGGAACTCTCTAAAAGGCTTGGCGGAAAAAGTTACGGGGTGTCGAATTTGAAGAACTTTCGGCAGTTTTACCTGTATTATCCCGACCTGCGGACCATAATAGGAGCGTATCTCCAAAGCGAATTTCAAATTCGCCACTCTCTGAATGGCGAATTGTGGCTGGACGAGATTCGCCACTCTCTGAATGGCGAATTTGCGCCGCTTCAAATAGCTCAGTCAATGACAGCGAAATCTGAAAGTATTTTGTCGGTACAGGAAGTTTCAAGGGATGGATTTGCGATGAGTATGTCGGACGGTAGTGTGAAGGCTGTTCCGCAAATGTTGTTTAATCGCCTATCGTTCACGCATATAGTTCAACTGCTACATGTGGAAGATGATCTTCAACGGGCTTTTTACGCCATCGAAGCCATGCGAGGCCCGTGGAGCGTGAGGGAGTTGCAGCGACAGATAGACTCCAACTATTATACACGGAGTGGCTGGAGCAAGAACCCCGAATTGCTGTCCAAACGTGTGAACAGCAAAGCAGACAAGCCATCGTTTGCTGAAGAAATCAAGTCTCCATACATATTTGAGTTTCTTGGGCTTCGGGCAAAAGATACTATTGGAGAGATAGACTTGGAGGATGCCCTCCGACAACACCTGCGCGACTTCATCATGGAGTTGGGTATGGGATTCTGTTTGGAGGATGAACAAAAGCGACTACTGATTGACGACCGCTATTACAAGGCGGACTTAATATTCTACCACCGTATCCTGAAGTGTCATGTGATCGTGGACTTGAAGGGGGAGAGACTGCAATATTCGGACGTGGCGCAGATGCAGTTGTATATGGAGTATTATCGTCAACACTATATGCAGCCCGATGACAACCCACCGGTAGGACTGCTTTTGTGTACCGAATACGGTCAAGAGATGGTTCAGTATCTGGCACCATTCACTGACCCTCAGTTGTTTGTCGCCCGATACGAACTGCAACTTCCCAGCAAAGAAAAAATCCACGACTTCCTGCTGCGTGAGAATACGGGCAAACAATAAAACCCTCTGCGATGTAGAACATCAAACAAAGAAAAACTCTTCTGTTCGCCGTGGTAACAGGCAAGCAACGAGAAAACAAGACGGGCAGAAATAGACATGCCGAGGGTAAGACCAGGGTAAGGCGACGCCAAGAAGAGGTCAAGAAGAGAGTAAGGCGTTGCTAAAAAGAGGGTTAGAAGAGGCCAAGAAGATACGCCGTTTCGGCTACTGGGTTTTCGGTATCTTTATCATATTCGTTATCAATGATTTAAGTTATCGTTTTCGTTATCGTTTTCGTTAACCACCTTCTACAAAGCGAATAGCGGTGATTTTTAGCAAGTTTTAAGCTCGAAACAATCTGATTATTATCAGTTTAGAGTATAAACACTACCGTAAAACCAACAGAATAGCTTCTACAACTAAACAGGAGACCCCGCAAGAGGAACTGAACCGTAGGTCGCGTGGTATGCCCATGAGCGCCTTGAAATCGAAAAACACGAAAGACACGAAAAAGCGTGCCGGAGACACGGCACCTCAACAACCCCATACAAGCGCAACGAAGTGGAGCGCAGTGTGGGGTGAGGGCTGCACACTCCACTCCTACGTTACGGAGGGGGCACTGACTGGGGAATTACGCAAGTAGGATGTTTGTTAGTTTGCTGATAATCAATTACTGTTTTTGATAGTATCAATTTAATTTCATCGATGTCATGGATTTTTTGTACTTTTGCAAATTATTTTACGATTGAAAAAATGGTCTATCTCATTGCATACAGCATAAATGAACGCCTATACGACTACAGCGGTTTGAAGGAACACATCAAGTCCCTTGGCAGTTTCCAGCATCCTATGGATGATGTATGGTTTGTTTCGGCCGTTCAGCTGGATGAAGAACGCGAAGTGGAAAAATTAAGACGTTATCTGCATAGCGATAAAGACATGGTTTTTATCACGAGGATTCCCGAAAGCAGTATGCAAGGATGGATGCCGAATGCTTTTTGGACATGGATTAAAAGTGTGACAAATGATTAAGGGAATACAGATAGAGCGTTTTAAGGGTTTGAGGCAGACTCCAATGCTTGAGCTTGGAAAAGTCAATCTGCTTACCGGTGCTAACGGGCGTGGCAAATCCTCGTTGTGCCAGGTTTTGCTTATGCTTGCCCAAACTTGGGATGCCGAGGCAACGAATGCCCTTATGCCCAAGGGGAAATGGATTGATCTTGGAGTTTATTCCGATGTCCACTATGTCTATGACAGTGACTCCACTATCCTGTTCCATCTTGTCACCGACGATGCCACCGACAATGATTTCCGTATTGCGTATGACCATGGTGCTTCCAAAAACACTCTCATCGAATTGTCCAATGTCTCGGTGAATGGCAAATCCATCATGGACAGTTCGGGCAACTCGATGGGGAGTTTCAGTTCCGATTTCAGCTCTGGTTTCGATGTGCGCCTCTCCAGGTTGAGCGACTATCCATCGCTGATGGCTATACGTCATGTTCATTATATAGCCGCCAACCGCATTGCGGCTCCTTACAGGGAAGCTCTCGACGAGAATGCCATCACGTTGACACCTGATGGCGCCAATGTACTCAGTGTCCTGTGGAACCATCGTGAAGACGGATGTCTGCAGGAAGTTGAAAAAATGATGAATGAGATTCTTGGTGGAGCGGAAATCAAGTTGGAACCTTCTGCCAACGAACTTATTTTTACTTTGAATTCTGTCAAAGACAGCGTTTTGTTCCGCCCTGTCAATGTGGGCTATGGTCATGGCTTTATTCTGACGGTGGTCACAGCTTTGGCAATTGCAAAGGAGAAAGACATGATTATCGTGGAAAAACCGGAGGCTCATCTCCACCCTGCGGCACAGGCAAAACTGATGAATGCCATAATCGAGATGGCCAACAGGAAGAATCTCCAGGTCTTCGTCGAAACACACAGCGACCATATCTTGAACACATCGTTGCTGGCAGTCAAGGATGGGAAACTAACAACCGATGGCTTCCAGGTCTTGTTCTTCTCCGGAAGAACGAATGAAGACGGCCATTTCGAGTCCACCGTGCAAAACCTCAAAGTCACTAAAGTCGGACATATCATTGGTGCCCCACGTATGTTCTTCGAGCAATATGCAACGGATTTGGAAAAACTCTACCTTTGATGCCTGCCATGAATCCGAAGACTACGGTGTATCTTTTGTTTCGGGAGTATGTGGATGCGCAAAAAGTTCCCACATGTCCCTTAAATGGGTGTCGGAGAACAGGCAACCCAAACGAACTTATCTTATAATCCCAAACATGGTGACGCCAATCATCATAGGAACAGGGAAGAAGCAGCCCAGTTGCTGACGGACGAGGCTATGACTAATGAGTTGTTGAAGTATGCCGTTGGTCGTGACCAAGAGTCCGAATTATGGTACTACGATGTCAATAACGGATGCTATATCTATTTTGAGAACGAAGGCAACACTCCCCAGCTTGGATTTCATGCCTATCACATTCATCCAGGCGAAGAAAATTTTGAGAATATCGATATTTACAAATTATGTATAGTGCAGGAGGAAATCCTGTCTGACAAAGCGTAAGTTTTCAGCAAAGGCTGTTTTGTAAAGTTGCTGCGGGCAGAGTAATGTTGCGTAACTCCACGTATCACCCGTATCGCAAGTAGAAAAAGAATCTGTGAAATCCGTGCCATCCGTGAAATCTGTGTGACCACAAAACTTCGTCGCAGGACGAAGCCTTTCCGTGATTTCCGTGCTTTCTGTGTGACATTATAAGCAGCGAAAGCTGCAATTATCTGTGCCATCCGTTTCAAGTTTCATAGGCCTTACGGCCGTTTCAAGTTTCAAGATTCAAGTGTGGACGACCTGAAACCACTTGAAACCTGAAACTTGGAGCCTTATGCGGCGGAAGCCGACAGTGTGTCCCATAATCGTCAAGAAAGTTCGCTGTATATTGAGAATTTTTTGTATTTTTGCAAAAAAATCTAATTATGGAGATAATATGTCGCAATGATTATATGGCGTTGGTTCGCAGTATACTGGGCAGAGGCGAGGCAGTTGTGTTGACCGGTCACCGTCGTGCCGGGAAGAGTTGCATCCTAGAGCTGCTGGCCGCTGAACTGGCCGCTGACGGCAACGTGATATACATTGATATGGAGAATCCTGCAAATGCTGACATAACCACGTTCCGTGAACTGTCGGAGCAAATCAAGACGTCGGTATGCGAGAGGCAGCGCAACTATGTGCTGATAGACGAAGTGCAGGAGGTTGAGGAGTTTGAGAAAGCTTTGCGCTACTGGGTGAAGCAGGACGGAGTGGACGTGATGGTGACGGGCAGCAATGCGGCCATGTTGTCGAGCGACATAGCTTCGTCGTTTGCAGGCCGCTATCATCGTGTACACGTAAGCAGTCTGGACTATCGGGAGTTCCTGAAGTTCTATGGTCTGGAGGATTCTGACAACGCTTTTTCACAATACCTGCGCTGGGGCGGTCTGCCGTTCCTCTACCGAATCCCCATGGAGGACGAGCGTACCAGGACGGAGTATCTGGGCAGCATCTACGACACCATTTTTGTGAAGGACATCGTGCGTCGCAAGAATGTGCGCAACGTGTCACTGCTTGATAATCTGACCCGATTTGTGGCAGACAATAGCGGAAAGATTTTCTCTGCCAATAGCATAGCTAAATACTTAAAAGGAAGCAGTTTGGCTGTTTCGGCAAATACAGTGGGCGAATATATGGATGCCTTGTGCGACACCTATATGATCGACCGGGTGAAACGCTACGACATCAAGGGCAAGAGCGTTTTTGAGCAGCAGGACAAGTATTATTTCGAGGATTTGGGCCTGCGGAATTATCTGTGCCGCGACAAGCGCAGTTTGGATATAGAGAAGGTGCTGGAGGGAGCAGTCTATCTGAAACTCAGGCGCAGCGGTTATGATGTGTATGTGGGTCAGCTGAACGGGAAGGAGATTGACTTTGTGGGTCGTCGTGGCGATGAGGTGATATATGTGCAGGTAGCCTTGCAAGTGACAGGAGAAGAGACTTACGAGCGCGAGTTTGGCAACCTCAAGATGATCATGGACAATTATCCCAAGTATGTGGTGACGATGGATCCGAATGTCGGACTGATTCACGATTCAGGGATTATCGCTTGCAGTGCAAGGGAATTCCTTTTGAATCATTGAAATCCGCAGCAGCCCCTCTTCTTTCGGACCTCGACCCTCGCCCCTCCTCGTGCCGAAGGCACGACACCTCATTAACCCCATACAAGCGCAACGAAGTGGAGCGCAGTGTGGGGTGAGGACGACGCGGTGCAAATGCGGCGTGTCGGAGACACGCAACAGCAAGCTCTACAACATCCCCACCACAGGCCTCCGCTTCTTCACCGTCTATGGCCCGGACGGCCTCATGATGCAGAAAGCCCCTGCCCGAATGGTACAAAAAGTATTATGGTTAGCGAGCGAAAACGAGCTTAACCGCCGTCAGGCAGAAATCCGTGCCATCCGCGAAATAGAATAATGTCACACAGATAACACAGATTTGCTCACCTTGCGGTGAGCGACTGCCGCACAACAGGGACTCGCAAAAATTTGCCGAAGGCAAAATAATCTGTGCCATCCGTGAAATCTGTGTGACCACAAAACTTCGTCGCAGGACGAAGCCTTTCTGTGATTTCCGTGCTTTCTGTGTGACATAACAGCATGAAACAAGCGGTTTCAAGTAGAATTTAGAACTTAGAACCTTGAACTTGGAACTCTTAACTGAAATTATTTCCTCGCCATATCAAGAATATTTAGTACTTTTGCATTTTGAAATCAGTCGTTGAATCATGCCGGAAATAACATATAACAAGATAGGTTTTGTCGCAATGATAGTGTCGATGTTTGCAAAAAAACACCGTTACACCGAACCTGTTGCCTACCAGTACCTCAGCCAATACGGTGGCGACCGTCTGCTGGTTGACCACTACGGGTATCTGCACACCCAGGATTATGACCAGGTAGTTGACGAATTGGGTGACTACTGTCGTCGCAAGGGAGGTACGCTATGATTAAACTGTACCATGGCAGCAATGTGGCCATCAAGAAGATAGACCTCTCGAAGTCGCGTCCGTTCAAGGATTTCGGACGTGCGTTTTATCTGTCAGCCGATGAGCAGCAGGCATGGGACAGGGCATACGCAGCTATCACTCTGTGGGGCGGTGTGCCCCAAGTGACTGCTTTTGAATTTGACGAGCAGGAACTGGTTTCAGGAATTTTGAATGTGTTACGCTTTGATGCCTATACCGAAGCCTGGGCTGATTTCATCTTCGCTAACAGAGACAGGCGCAAACCCGCATATCATCACGATTATGACATTGTTTACGGACCTATTGCCAACGACAAAGTGGGGGAACAAGTGGCGCTGTTCAAGGGCGGATATATCAACAAGGAACGTTTTCTACAGAAACTGAAATTGATGCGCGGTATAACGTTCCAGTATGCTTTCTGCACAGAATCCTCCATTCTTAAACTCAAGAAGCTATGACGCTACATAAACGCTTTGAATTCCTTAAGCTCAAGCTGACCGAGGAGTTGGTTGCTATATTGATGGAGGAAAAAGGTCTGTCGATAGAGGAAGCTTTCGCGGTATTATATCGTTCACAGACTTACGCCCGGCTTTCCGACCCCAACACAAAACTATATTTTCAAAGTGCCGGATATGTGTATTCTCTTTTAGAGGAAGAGTTAGCGGAGCAACCGCTGATTAACGGCCAAATTCATGGGCATTAATGTCCAAGTAGGGTTTCAGCGAAATCCGTTTTGTGAAGTTGCAGCGGGCAGAGTGATTTCTCAACATCCATTGAGTAAATCTCCGCGTATCACTCGTATCACAAGTATAAAAAATCGTGCTATCCGCATGAAACATTCAGTTTCAAGTAGAACTTAGAACCTTGAACCTGAATCCTGTGCCGAAGGCTGCGAGTACCTCTGAATAAATTAAATGCAACGAGCAAACCTGAAACCTGAAACTTCGCTCTCAACCTTCTTCCAACCTCCTTCCAACCCTCTTCCAAGTTCCTTCCAAAACAACGGCAAAAATTGAACGGTAAACAGTAAACCAAACTTGGAACGTTGAGGCACAGGGAGTTTTTCCGTGGATGCCCACACCCCAAGGGGGGGGGGCATCCACAGGAAAATCCC